>JAUIGT010000227.1 GCA_030432615.1 Verrucomicrobiia bacterium | reverse complement strand
TACCTGTCGCCTTCCGGAGTCGTTGCTGATGACTTCGACCGAGACGGAGACGTAGATGTGGTCGCTGTTTCCAACGCCAGTGAATTCTCAGAAGGGCCCATGGCCTACTACCAGAACCTGGGTGGCGGCACCTTCGCGCCGAGGCAGGTGATCGATGCCAACCTCCGGACCCAGGACCTCCGGAAGGAGGATGTGGATGGAGACGGCCGACTTGACCTGATCTATTACTACAGCAACGCCTACCACGTTCGGCTTTCGTTGGGCAACGGCACCTTCCTCGCACCGATCCGAATCGGGCTCGGCACCACCAATGACTTCGCCATCGCGGATATGAACGGGGACGGGTTGAAGGATCTCGTCTATCTCAATTCCATCGTGCTATACGTGGCGCCAGCCACTGGTCCCCTGCAGTGGGACTCCGGGGTGTTGGTCTCCTCTGGACTCTCCGGCAATCAATCCCTCGAGGTCGGTGACTTCGATCGCGACGGGCGCATGGATATTCTGGTCGTCGAAACGGGCCGAACCCGATGTTTCTACGGAGTGGGATTCAACCAATTCGAAGCCCGGGCTCCCGGCGTCAATCTCTCCGGCGCCGAGTATTCGCTCAGTGGTGATTTCAACCGAGATGGGTACCTCGACGTCGCCATCCTCGGCCACAGCAGTCCGAATCCCGGATCAGGTTCCGTCTACCTGGTTCGGGGAGATCCGTTCGGAGGCTTCAGCGAGGCCCAATTGATCTCCGATACCGTGCCTCGCGGCTACCTGTTCCAGACCGCCGATCTCGATTCCAACGGCCAGCTGGATCTCCTCGTAGCCAAGGGCTACGACATCTGGCCGAACACCAGTCCCATCTACTGGCTCCGCAACATCGCCAACCGGGCCGAGGCGCCCAGCCTATCGCCGGAGACGGACTCCGGGAGCCAGAATTCCGACAACCTGACCAACACCGCCTCGCCCGATTTCACGGGCAGGGCGACGCCGGGCAAAGTGATCACCTTGATCTCCAACGTTGATGGCGTGCTCGGAAGCACGGTCACCGGCGCGGACGGGAACTGGTCCATCACCGCGTTGAAGATGTCTGATGGTCCCCACATCGTCACCATCGACGATGGCAGTGGGGTGGCTTCGCGATCGCTCGATGTCCTCATCGACACCCAGTCTCTCCCGCCGACCGGGCTCGACCTGCTGGCGGAGTCGGATACCGGACTTTCCGATACCGACGACATCACCGGCGATTCCACGCCCATCATCTACGGCATTGGCGAGGCCGGCAGCAGCATCACCCTGATCAGTTCCCTCAACGGGGTCATCGGCTCCGGGATCGCCAACACGGAATTCTGGATCGAGACCAGCGAACTGTCCCAGGGCATCCACGAGATCACCGCCGTGGCCATCGACACTGCCGGCAACACCAGCGCCCCCTCGGATCCGTTGGTGGTGACGGTCGATCTGAATCAACCGGGGATGACCACGATCTCTCCCCTCACCCAGTCGCTTGACTACCAGGCGCAGTCCTATGACATCGCCGTGACCTCCAACGAGGCGTGGACCGCCTCCCCGAACCAATCCTGGGTCCAGCTTTCGCGAACCTCGGGCAACGGCCACGGCACCATCACCGTGACGGTGACCGAGAACCCCTCGACCACCCAGGGGCGCTCCGCGATCATCACCGTCAACGACAAGACCCACGATCTCACCCAGGCCGCCGCCCCGGTCATCACCACCATCGATCCCGTCTCCCGAAACGTGGACGCCACCGCGCAAGGCTACACCATCGCCGTGACATCCAACGGCGATTGGAACGCTAGTTCGGACCAGGCCTGGGCCACGGTTTCTCCCCCATCCGGAAGCGGAAACGGGACCGTCACCGTCACCGTGGCCGAACACCTCGACACCACCGGATCACGCGCCGCCGCCCTCACCATCGGCGATCAGAACCACTCGCTCACCCAGGAGGCGGCTCCCATCATCACCTCCCTCGATCCCACCTCGAAATCGATCGACAACACCGCCCAAAGCTACACCATCGCCGTGACTTCCAACGGTGCGTGGAATGCCTCCTCCGATCAGGCCTGGGCCACGGTTTCCCCCTCCTCCGGCTCCGGAAACGACACGGTCACCGTCACCGTCAGCGCCCATCTCTCCACCTCGGCTCCGCGGATCGCCAACCTCACCGTGGGTGACCAGTCGCATGTCCTCACCCAGGCCGAGGCGCCCATCGAGATCGGCCTTTCCCCCCCCACCCAAACCATCGACTACCGGGCGCAAAGCTACTCTCTGGTCGTGACTTCCAACGGGGCCTGGAACGCCGAGTCCGATCAACCTTGGGTCACGGTTTCTCCGGCCTCGGGGACCGGAAATCGCACCCTGACGGTGGAAGTCGAAGCCAATCCGTCCTCGACCGCTTCCCGGGAAGCGACGATCACCGTCGGCGACCAGGAGCATGCGCTCACTCAACAGGAAGCGCCGACGCCTCTCCGTCCCTCGAACGTGCACCAATTCGAATCCTTCGACGACGGCCTCCCGGGACCGGACGAGGGCTGGGAATTTCTCGTGGGCAACACCGGACGGATCGAGGCTGCAGAGGGGGCCATGCGCCTCGATGATTCCCAGGCCGACGGCTTCTTCACCACGAACGCCGCCATTCTCCACCTGGATCTGGAAGGCCTGCAGGACGTGCATCTCGCCTTCCGCCACCGTCACTCCACCGGAGTCGGCTTTCCCGCCAACGGCATCTACCTCAGCGATGACGGCATTCTCTGGCGGCGCATCCAGGGGTTCCCCGATTGGTCGAGTGACTGGATGACGACCAGTATCGATCTCGGCCAGGCTGCCGCTTCCGTGGGATTACCGCTGACCGCGGGCATGCAGTTGAAGATCCAGCAGTACGGCGAACGGGGATGGCCCACCAACGGCTTCGAAATCGACGATGTCGAAGTCTACGCCGTCCCCGCGCCCGTCTCCCCCGGCATTTCCCCGCTCCTGGAGGATTTCGCCGCCGGACTCCCCGAGGGATCCACCGGGTGGGAATTCCGCTCGGCCCCGGGCGCTCGCCTCGATACCACCACCGGCTCTCTCCGGATGGATGCGTCTCCCGCTTCCTCGTCCCCTGTTCTCAACGAGGCGGTCTGGCACCTGGACCTCGCCGGTCGGAGTTCGGCCACGCTGAGCTTCCGCCAGCGATCGGGAGGTGGCGCCTCCCAGGCGTTGCCCGAGAGTTTTTCGGATTCCGCGAACGGCGACGGCATCGCGGTGAGTTTCGACCGGGGCCAGTCGTGGCGGACCGTGTCCTCGATTCCCGCTCCGGGCGACGAGTGGACGGATCACGAGATCGACCTCGATGCCCTCGCCGCACTCGTGGGCCAGCCGCTCCCCTCCAGCTTCCAGGTGAAGTTCCAGCAGTTCGGCCAGGCTCCCTGGGGAAGCGACGGCACCGAGTTCGATGACATCCTCCTGGTGACCTCGGCCAGCCTGGTGGGCTCGGATCCGCGGGTCGAGAAATCCGCGAACGAACCGGCCGAACCCCTATCCTCGCCGCTCACCAACGCCATTCCCTGGAACGAATCGGCCGCGGGCCGCTATCTCGGTCTGCTCAGGGATCCGGCGGCTCCCCAGAGAATCCTGGGGATGGTGGAAAGCCTCACCCTCTCTCCCCTGCCGTCCCACCTCGGCCCGGGAGCAACCGTCAGCGGAGTGATTCGATTCCAAGGCGGTCGCCTCGTCGCGCGCGGCACGATGGCAGCCAACGGGACCATCGAAATCGAGATTTCTCGTGGTGGCGCCGATCCGGTGAACGTCACCCTGCAACTGACTCGCGGCACGGAGTCGCCCTTCGGTTTCCTGATCGAGGGAACCGTGGGCGATTCCGAGGAAACCGCGGCCGCCAGCTTGGGAGCCATCTCGACCGCGGCCGCGCCGACCTCGTCTCCCCGCGACTTCTACACCTTCGTGCTGCCCAGTCAGCCCGGGTGGGGAGAGCGCATTCCCGGCGGGGACGGCTGGGGCACGGCCGTCGTCGATTCCACGGGTCGGGTTCGCCTGACCGGAAAGCTCGGCGACGGTTCTCCCTTCGTCTTGGCCTCTTTCCTCTCGGCGGACGGACGATTTCCGATCTTCCGCGAACTCTACCGCCCCGTTCCCGGCCTGGGACGCGGCTACCTCGCCGGTGAAGCGGAGATCCGTGACCAACCGGACATCAGCGATTTCGACGGGGCGCTGACCTGGCGAAAGATCCCCGATTCCCGCGAACGACGCTACCCCGCCGGGTTCGCCGTGCCGGTCACCCTCCTCGGCAGTCGCTACCGGTCTCCCGATCCCGGCGAACGCGTGCTCGAAGAACTGGCCGATCAGTATCACAATTCCTGCCTCGCACTCATCGACCCTTCCCTCGCGCCCTCGGGAGAAATCCTCCGGGTGACTTCCTGGGACCGGGCCAACCGGATTCGCCACTATGGTCCGGAGGTCCTGAATGCCGTCGCGATCCGGGGCAACGGCCTGGTCCGCGGCGGATACTTCGATCGAGACACGCGCATCCAGATCGGTTTCTTCGGTGTCGCCTTACAGAAACAGGGAATGGTGCTGGGCAACTTCCTCCTACCGGAACGGTCCGGCGCCCTTCGGATCTATCCCGACATCGATCACCCCTACCCGGGCAGCGAAAACCCCGGCCCTCCTTCCCTCCTCACCACGCCCGATACCGATGCCGCCGAGCCGTCATCTGGCGGTGTCATCTGGACCGCCGACGCGGCCGGGCTCTACCAGGGAATCGTGCGGGCCCAGGTCGATGATGCGATCAGCGGGGGTGTCGAGTCGGTCCGTGTGGCCCGGTCGGGAGCCGTCAGCGGACTGCTCGTGATCGAGGGGCAGCGATACCGATTCCGTGGCCGTTTCGACGAGTCCGGGCACGCCTCGCTCACCTTGCCGAGGCGCGGCCTTTCCCCTCTCCAGCTCGAGATCGACCTGGAACAGGAAGACGGGGCTTCCGACGGATACCGCCTCATCGGATCGGTCGAGATCGATGGTTCCCCCGAATTCCACTTCGACTCCCAGCAGAAGCCGAACTTCAACCGTTCCGATCCGGCTCCGCAGACCGGACTCTACTCCGTGGGTATGCCCGCCCCCTTCGACGTCGATAGCGCAACCGAGCCCGGGGGAGACGGAAGTGGAAGCCTGCGCGTCGCCCCCACCGGGTTCTGCCGGGGGCTCCTCGTCCTGGGTGACGGAACCCGCACCTCGCTCTCCGGCCACATCAATCGTCAGGGTGAATGGTCACTCCACCGTTCCCTCTACCGGAGGAACCCCTCCGGATTCATCGCCGGCCGTCTCGTTTTCCGCGCCGGTCCCGGCACCCCCTCCACCGATCTCGACGGCACCTGTCGCTGGTTCAAACCCGCCGCGATTCCCCGGGAGCGACTCTACCCGGACGGATTCGATACCCAACGCCAGCTCATCGGCGAAAGCTACACGCCTCCGGGCCGGGGTGAGACAGCCCTCGGGGGATTGCCCGAGGGCCATCACAATGCCTGGCTGCAACTTTCCGGTCCCAGCCCGACGTCGACAGCGCCTCCCCTGGCTTCGGTCGATCGGGCCATCAGTTGGTACGCGAATGATCGCGTCGCCTACTACGGTCCCGAGCAACTGGTACTGCGGATCAACCGGCGCAACGGGATGATTTCGGGCTTCTACCGGGACCGTGATCTCGGGTTCCGGGTTCCCCTGTCCGGAGTCATCTTCCAGGCCCAGGGACTCGCCACCGGACATTACCTTTCCGGCGAAGCCTCGGGCCGACTCGTCATCGAACCCAGAAATTGACGGGCTCGCTCCCTCACCCAACAGGGTCAAGTCTCGTTCTCGACCCGGTTGACTCCCGGAGCGTGACTCGATGATGACGCTCGCCGCGCCTTCACCTCCCCGACGAGCACGGCGCCCCAGGCGCGGAGTTTCTCGAACCCGAACAGGCAGAGTCCCACCGCGAGGATCGCCAGCACCAGTCCGCCCGCACCCAGCGCCGCCTTTTCCACCCAGCAGGTCCAGGCGAACTGAGCGACGCAGAGAAAGGCCACAAAAAGAAGGGTCGGCTTGCGACCGATGAGATCGACCATGAAGGCTCCGAGCGGCGCGCCAAAAGCCACGATGGGCGCGGCAGCGAGCCAGTTCTCGAAAACGCCGGGCCTTACCCCGGTGAAGCACAACTTGGTGAGAATGCCCACCACCGAGGTGAAGGCCATGATCACGACCGAACTGGGAATCGCAATCTTGAGGTCGGCCCGGCAGAGCAGCACCAGCACCGTGTAGAGCACCATGTCCACGCCGACGCCGGTGACGGAGGAAACCGTCGCGCCCGCGAGCAGGCCGACCGCGAGCCCGACCCGGAAATCCCAGCGCTCATCGAACTCGGTCATGCCCTCGTGGCCGGCGATCTCGCCGATCCGCCAGAGGTGCAGCAGGCCGAAACTGGCCCAGACGACCGCGAACACCAGCTTGATCCACAGGGCCGGCACCACGGGAGCGACGAGGAAGATGCCCAACGGCGTGCCGAACAGCGAACCGAGCAAGGCACCCTTCAGCATCGCCCAAGCCAGCGGCTGACGCCGGGCGAGGATGAAGATGCTGGCACTGGTCATGCCGATGGCCTGGACCGCGAAACTGAAGTCGCGCCCGAGTTCGGCCGGTTCACGGAAGAGCAGTACGAGGATGGGAAAGCCGACCGTCCCACCGCCCATCGGGGTGGAACCGGCGGCGTAGCTGCCCAGGGCCATGGCCAGCGCGATGCCCCAATGCTCCTTCACTGCCACCCAGTTCTCCTGACCGAAAACCACCCAGGCCCAGGCGCCGAAAAAGACGACCAGCCAGACGAACCAGATCCAGAGATGAGTCTTCCGCGGAGGAACGAGGGACATGGAGAACGGCGACGACAGGTGACGGAAAAGAGGCGATACGCTGCAGCGGAGCGCGGAGATTCCGCATCGCGAACAAAAAACTGCCGGACTCGCAGACAGCGAACCCGGTCCCCAGGCTATTCTACCACCATCACGCCGTTCATCACCATCCAGTGTCCGGGAAAGGTGCAGAGATAGGGATACTCGCCCGGCTGCTCCGGCGCATCGAAGTGGATGGTCTCGGAATTGGCCGGCATCAGCAAGCTGCTGTGAAAGAGGACCTGCTCCGAATCGGGAACGTAGTGGGTCTCGATGGCCCGCGGATCGCTCATGAGGCGATTGGCGAGTTCGCCGAGCGCTTTCAGGGAACCGGGCGCCCCGATGACGAGATTGTGCGGCACGGTGTCGGGATTGTCGAAGGTCAGGCTGATCCGCTCGCCGGCTTTCACGGAAAAGCGCTTCGTCTCATACTGCAGCCCGAGCGCGGCACGAATGACCACGGAACGGCCCGCCGGTCCTTCGACCCAGGGATTGGGGGCGGCTTCGACCGCGGTGATGCTCTCGGTTCCATGTGCTTCCTTCGGGATCGCCCGATAGCCGGGAAACGCGGTGAAGGGTTCGCCCAGCCGATGCAGGGTCGCGAACAGTTCCAGGCGCGGCTCGGCATCGCAGTGCAGGTGGAGTTGGTTCACGGGAACGAGCTGAGGCATCTCGAGGAAGAGTCGCTTGCCGCCATCGAGCCGCTGCACCGAGCGAATGACAACGGGATCGTGACCGGTGACATCCGGCTGCTTCGCCGAGAACTCCGGGGAACCGTAGGCCGGACCGTAGCGGTAGTTCCACTGCTGAGCAAACCAGCGCGAGGGATCGACGAGCGCGTCGCCGATCGAATCAGCGAAGGTCAGCAGCACGCCGTTGTCGCGAGCCTCGAAAGCGACCGGATAGGGATAGCCGCTCCCTTCTTCGGCCCCGGTGAACCGCACCCGCTGCAACGAACCGTCGGCGGTGCCGTAGTTTCCCCAGCCCTGGGCTCCGGCGACGTAGAGCTGCCCATCGAATGGCGAGAATCGGGCGCGGTGAGCCCCGGAAAGAAACTCGCCCGGCAGGGCCACCGCCGCCGCCTGGGATCCTCCCTCGAACTTCTCGCGCAGGACGAGAAACGACGTGCAGAAACCGCCCGAGAAATGGAGCCAGTTTCCCTTCACCGGTCCCCAGCGATCGCTGTCGATATAGGCCGGGCCGCCACTGGAATTGTCCACGCCTCGAGGCAGGTAGAGCATGGGCGGCACATAACCGAGCGGTCCGTCCTTCGGGCCACCCGCCCCGTGATGCCCGCCGAGACTCGCTTCGCAGAGGGCGCTGGCCGGGGTCCAGGTGCCTTCCTGCACCGTGGTCAGAATCACGGAGCCATCCTCGTCGATGGCCAGGCCGTTGGGATTGCGAAAGCCGGTGGCCAGCACCTCCAGCGATTCTCCGTCGGCGGATACCCGGCAGACGCCCTGGTTGCCGGAGGCGAAGTACCAGCGGCCTCGGTCGTCGCGTTGGAGCCCGGTGATGAAGTCGTGCCCGCCCGGCGAAGTCTGGTGCGCCGAAGCCACGTTTTCGTAGAAATCGGCCTCATCGTCCCCGTTGAGATCATGCAGCGCCGTGACCTGGTCGCGGGTCATCACGTGGATGACGCCGTCACTGACCTTCAATCCCAGCGGCTGGTGAAGTCCGGCTGCGAAGCGTTTCCAGGTGAGTTTCGAGAGCGAATCGTCCGCCACCCCGCAGAGCCAGACATCCCCGTGGATGGTGCAGATCGCAATCCGCCCGTCGGGGAGGAAGTCGAGCCCGCCCACGAAGAGGAGGGCGTTCCAGGGGTTCTCGTAGGGCAGGGCCAGGGTGTCGATGGCGTAGGGATGACCGGTGCCGAGCGAGCCTTCGGTTTCCAACCGTTCAGGCCATTGCGAAGGCCCGGGATTGATCAGCTCCTTCAAGGTCCGAATCCCGAAATACTCATCGAGATCGAACGGGGTTCCCAGGATGGGTCGCATCTCCTCGCACTCCATCACCCGGCTCAATTTCCCGTCGCGAAGAACGAGGGTATCGAGCCAGTTCCGCCCGTCCCGCCAGTAGGAAAAGATGACCTGTTTCCCATGGCGATAATAGCCGAGATAGCGACCTCCGGCCTGGCGAAGCGGAGACTTCGTGACCTCGGTTTCCAGGATCTCCCCGTCCATCGGCGTGCCCTGCATGAAACCACGGCGCCGATCCGACCACTTCACCATCCCTCCCTTCCAGACGACCGCGAAATTGAGCGCCTCCTGGTCGAAGACCGCGCAATAGCCGTCGCCCAGCGAAACGGTGGTCGCCCGGGGAATCGTTTTGCCGGCGCCCTGGAACACACCGCTGATGGCGATGCCGTGATCCATGTCGCGTACCCGACCGTCCTTCCAGGTGTCCTGGTCGTTCTGGTTGCCCCAATGCCCGTCCCTGCCCCCGTCGATCCCGGGAAACTG
>JAUIGT010000226.1 GCA_030432615.1 Verrucomicrobiia bacterium | reverse complement strand
GGTCGCCGATCTTCCGTTCCCGACCGTCGCCGCCATTCACGGGGCCTGTCTCGGGGGCGGACTGGAACTCGCGCTCGCCTGCGACTGGCGCGTCGCCAGCGCCGATCGGGCCACCAAGATCGGCCTCCCGGAAACCCAGCTCGGCATTCTCCCGGCCTGGGGCGGTTCCACTCGACTCCCGCGACTGGTCGGATTGCCGAAGGCGGTCGATCTCATTCTCGGCGGCAGGCAGCTGGCCGGGAAGCACGCGAGAAAACTCGGCGTGGTCGATGACAACGCACCCCGCGAGCGTCTCGTGGAGCGCGCGGTTCAGCTGATCGGCCGGGGAAAACGGAAACCGGAGCGGCACTGGCTCACCAACAACCGCCTCGCCGCCACCATCGTCCGCGACGTGGCCGGGGCCCGTTCGGCGAAGAAGACGCGTGGCAACTATCCCGCCATCGAGAAAGCCCTCGACGTGGTCACTCGTGGCGTCAGTCGATCCCTGGATGAATCACTCAGGGCGGAGCGCGAGGCCGTGCTCGAACTGGCCCGCGGTCCGGTGGCCATGGAACTGATCCGCGTCTTCTTCCTCCAGGAGAACGCCAAGAAGTTCCACCACACCCCGGGCGTGGAAGCGCGCTCGATCGATCGCGCCGCCGTGATCGGTGCCGGGGTCATGGGAGCGGGCATCGCCCAGTGGGTGAGTGCGCGCAGGATCCCGGTCATCCTCCAGGACATCGATCCCGCCCGGATGGCCGCTGGAATGAAGTCGATCGCCAAGGTCTATGGAGGCGCGGTGAAACGTCATCTCTTCAGCCCGGGCGAAGCGAAGCAGCTAGCCGGCCTGATCTCGCCGGCCGCGAGCCCGGTGCCGCTGGAGCAGGTCGATCTCGTCATCGAGGCGGCTGTCGAGCGGATGGACATCAAGAAGCAGATCTTCGCCGATCTCTGCGCGCGGACATCGGGGGAAACCGTGCTCGCGACCAACACCTCGGCGCTCCCGATCTCCGATCTCGCGAAAGCGGAAGGCGTGACCCACCCGGAGCGCATCCTCGGCATTCACTTCTTCAACCCGGTCCACCAGATGAAGCTGGTCGAGATCGTCGTCACCGACACGACCTCCGACGCCGCCATCGAGACCACGCTGGCCTTCGTCCGCCGCATCGGCAAGCTGCCGGTGGTGGTGAAGGACTCGCCCGGATTCCTCGTGAACCGCATTCTCATGCCCTACCTGATCGAGGCCGGTCGGCTCTTCGAACGCGGGGTCGATCCGAAATTGATGGACGATGCCATGCTCGATTTCGGGATGCCGATGGGGCCGATCCGGCTCCTCGACGAGGTCGGGCTCGATGTCGCCCTGCACGTCGCCGAGACCATGACCGAGGCCTTTGGGGACCGTTTCGCGATTCCGGCGTCGCTGGCCACGCTGGTCGAGAAAGGCCACACCGGTCGCAAGGCGGGACGCGGCTTCTATTCTTACGAGGGCAAGAAGACGATCCCGAATTCTGAGGCGGTCGCGCTGCAGCGCGGCGATGGCGCTGGGGTCGGAGGACGCGGTGCGCTGGCCGAGCGGCTGGCGCTCCTGATGGTCAACGAGGGCTTCCGCGTGCTCGAGGAAGGCGTCGCCGAGAAGGCCGACGACATCGATTTCGCCATGATCCTCGGCACCGGCTTCGCGCCCTTCCGGGGCGGTCCCATGACCTGGGCTAACTCCCTCGGCCTGGGTGCCGTTCGCGAAAAATTGAATCGGCTCGCCGACACTGAAGGCGAATCCTTCGCGCCCGCCGGCCTTCTCAGCAATGCCGCCAACCTCAAGGACCTCGGTCGCCGCCATGACTGATTCCAAATCCGATCCTCGTTTGTAACCACGGTTTTCCCCCCGGGAACCGTCCAACCCTGCAGAGCCATGAAAACCCCCACCACTTCCCCCAAACCGAACCCGGACACTTCCGAGCCGGCCTCGGTGATCGATACCTCGAAGATGTCGGCCGAGGAGCGCGCCGCGCTCGAACTGGCCGAAGCCTCACGGGTTGTCTCCGGTGACCGCAACAGCTTCGCCGGTTCCCTCTTCATGGGCCGCCCGGATTTCGAGCCGATCTTCCCGTTTCCTACCCAGTCGGATGAAGACGCCGACCAGGGCGACGCGTTCCTCGGCGAGCTGGAAACCTTTCTCGAGACGAAGACCGATCCCGACGAGATCGACGCCACCGGCGAGATTCCCGACGAGGTCATGAACGGCCTCGCGGAACTCGGCGCCTTCGGCATCAAGATCCCGACGAAATACGGTGGGCTCGGTCTCTCGCAGACCAACTACTCCCGCGCCGCCATGGTGCTGGGAGGGCATTGCGGGAACCTGACCGCTTTGCTGTCCGCCCACCAGAGCATCGGCGTGCCTCAGCCGCTGCTGGTCTTCGGAACCGAGGCCCAGAAGGAGAAATACCTGCCCCGTTGCGCGAAGGGGGAGATTTCCGCCTTCGCCCTCACCGAGCCCGAGGTCGGTTCCGACCCGGCCAAGATGAAGACCACCGCCGAGCTGAGCGAGGACGGTAGCGAGTACATCATCAACGGCGAGAAACTCTGGTGCACCAACGGCGTCAAGGCCGGGGTCATCGTGGTCATGGCCAAGATGCCGGACGAGTCCGCGCCGGGGCGTCCGAAGATTTCCGCCTTCGTCGTGGAGATGGACACGCCCGGGGTCGAGGTGACGCACCGCTGTCGTTTCATGGGTCTGAAGGCGCTCTACAACGGGGTGGTCAGATTCACCGACGCCCGGGTGCCGAAAGAGAACCTCATCCTCGAGGAGGGCAGGGGACTCAAGGTCGCTCTGACGACGCTCAACACCGGTCGCATCACTCTGCCGGCTGCCTGCGTCGGCATGGCCCGGCGTTGCCTCGAATGGTCGACCGACTGGGCGGCAAAGCGCGTCCAGTGGGGCCAGGCCATCGGCAAGCACGACGCCATCGCCCAGAAGCTGGCGAAGATGTCGGCGGAAACTTTCGCGATGGAGGCGATGGTCCTCTACACCTCCGCGCTGGTCGATCTCGACAAGAAGAACGACATCCGCATCGAGGCCGCCTTCGCCAAGATGTGGGGCACCGAGCGCGGCTGGGACATTGTCAACGACACCATGCAGATCCGCGGCGGGCGCGGCTACGAGACGGCGCCGTCGTTGGAGGCCCGCGGTGACGAGGGCATCCCGGTCGAACGCATGCTCCGCGATTGCCGGATCAACACCATTTTCGAAGGCTCCAGCGAGATCATGCGCCTGATGATCGCTCGCGAAGCGCTCGACCCGCACCTCAAGCTCGGCGGTCCGGTGCTGAACACGACCTTGCCGACCAAGGTGCGCATCCAGGCGGCGCTGAAGTCGGGGCTGAAATACGCGATCTGGTATCCACTGCTCTGGCTCCCGGCGTTCGCCGCGGGCACCGACAAGGTCGATCCGGCCTTCCGGAGCGACCTGCGAAAGGTGCGAAACCTGTCGAAGAAACTCGCCCGGAAATTGTTTCACGCGATGCTTCGCCACGGACCGAAGCTCGACAAGAAGCAGGTGCTGCTCGGCCGCTTCGTCGATGCCGGCGCCGAGCTTTTTGCCCAGACCTCCAGTATAGCCCTGGCCACCAGCCGGATCGCGAGTGGAAAGGTCGACGATCCCGAAGCTTTGCGGGAAACCGTGCGCTATTTCTGCCGGCTCTCTCGAGGGAAGGTCGCGGCGCTGTTTCGCGAAGTCGGCTCGAACGCCGACTCCGAGGGATACGGCGTGGCCCGAAGGATGGTGGAGGCGGAGAAATCCAAATGAGACGGCTCGGGTAACGGACCGGCGAAAGAAAGCGAGAGCAACGCCGCCACGAAAAAAGACGAAATCACCCGGAAATTACGATTGATATAAAAATCATAACTGCCATGATTCAGCAGTTATGAAGTGGATTCTTCTCGTTTTCGTGGGGCTGGCCCTGGGAATTGCGGCCATCCCCGCGAGTCGAGACGCGATTCTGAAGGTCGCGGTTCCCTTGGTTGAAACGATCGCGGATCGTGGGGCCTCGGTCAGCGAACGACTGAATCCTTTTGCGGAAGAGAAATCACCGCTCAGCGGGAAGTTTCCTCTGTCGCGCTCCTTTCGCGACCACAGCCGGGAGTGGACGTTTGTCGATGGCAGCCGGGTGGAGGGTTACCTGGTGGCCGCCAATGCCGAAACGGCCCAATTCCGACTCGCGGATATCCATGGTGTGGGCGAGGTGCCGCTGAGAACGCTGGCGCAGAAGGACCGCGAGCGGATCGAGGGATGGATCGCGTCCGAGGGAACCGACGGGGTCGCCGGGTTGCCGATTTCGCTCAAGAATCACCAGTGGCCCCGCCAGTGGGGAGGCAAGGACACCGAAGTTTCCCTGCAACAGACCCCGGGAACCAATCGTTGGAAGAGTCGGCACTTCGACATCACCAACGAGGCGGGAGTCAGTGCCGAGGCCCTGCAATCGATCACGATGATCTGCGAGGCGGTCGATGGAGCCCTCAGTTCGCTTCCGTTGCCCCTGCCGCTGAACTGGGGGCGCGCGCCCGACGAATTGAGAGAGATCGTGATCGAGGACAGTCCCGCGACCGAGGGGGTCGTCGCCCAGGCCGGATACTGGGATGGCAGGACAGGCATCGTGCACATCCATGCCGATTTCCTGGTCGAGCCCGACCTGCAATTGGTGGTCTTCGAATTCGACAAGCCGGAGAAGGCGCAGCGATACGATGTCATCGTGCACGAGGTGACCCACCAGTCGATGGGGGGACTCATGTATTTGGGTGTACCGGCCTGGGTTCCGGAAGGGATCGCCGAATACATGGCGGCCACGCAGTATGCGCCTGGCGCGTATTTTTTCGACAACACGCATGTCGCCCTGCGGCATCACATCAACCGGCGGCTGCTAGGTGACCGCATCGTCAAGAATCGGCGAATGAATCTGGTGCGCCTCGAGAAGCTGATGAATCGCGGCCTCGCCGAGTGGAACGAGATCGTGGCCACCGGGGATGTCGCCGGCTACCTGCAATACAACGAAGCGCTACTCGTGATCGACTACTTCTTTCATCGGGATCATCCGCACGGGGCGCATTTCCGCCGTTACCTCGAAGCCATTCTGGGTGGGCTGCCCGAGCCCGAGGCGCGCCGCCATCATCTGCTTCGGGGGAGAAGCTACCAGCAGATCGAGCGTGAGATTCACGAGCTTTGGCGCCCGCTCGGTTTCACCATCAACTTCCAGGATCGGGGAGAGCTGCAGGCCGGCGATGTGAGCATCGACTGGGGTGCCGAGGGAGTGAAACGCACCATTGCCTCGCGTCGCGCGGCAATGCTGGACACGCAGTAGGCGGCGGGACCGCCGGAAGTTACCGGGGGACGGGTATGGCGGTGGGAACCGAGGGCGAGGCGGGATCGGGAGTCGCGAGAATCTGCTCGATCTTCTCGGTCGGAAGGTTGGAGTTCGCCAGGGCGCTGTCGGCGGCGTCGGCGTCCTTTTTCCGCCATTGCAGATAGACATTGTGGACGGCGCTGAAACGGCGGCTCTCGTCCGAGACGGTCTTGGCCCATTCCATCGCGGACTCGGGATCGCGCCGTGCCACCTGCATCGCGAAGGAACTGCGGGCGCCATCCTGTGCGGGACTGGCCGGCTGGGCGTTGAGCCACTCGCCGGCGGCGTTCGGATCCCGATTGGCCCAGGCGCTGATGATGGTCTGGTAGCGTTGGGGGAGGGTCTCTTCGGTCGCGTCTTCCAGCAGAAACTCGGCGCCTTTCTCCGGATCCGCCCACATGAACGAATAGCCCGAGGAATTCGCGAGTTCGGCCCGTTCCTCTGCCGGAAGTCCGCGGATCCAGTCCATCGCTCCGTCGGTGTCCATCATCGCCCACTGGCCGATGACGCTCTGGCGCACGTTGAGCCGGAGGTCGTCCTCCATGGTGGCAGTCTTGTCGAGGAATGCTTCCCGTTTTTCCGGATCCATGGCCGCGGTATTGGCGATGCCGAAGGAGGCCATGCGCCGGGCCTGGTCGTCGTCGAGTTCGCGGAGCCGCTCGATGGCCCGGTCGAGATTGCGATCGGCCATGCCGCCGAAGATCATCTGCAGGTAGGTGTCGCTGCCCATGGGGCCGACGTTGATCTCGTCGCTGTCTCGTTTCTCCAGGTACCATTGCCAGGACGCTTCGGGATCCTTCCGCGCCCAGGTGCCGAGCACCGACATGGTGGTTCCGATGGAGGCGGGACCACCGGATTCGGCGATCCGTTCCGCGTAGGCGAGCGCCTCGCGCGGGCTTTCCTCCGCCCAGCGGCCGAGGAGGAGAGAGAGCATCATCTGCTTGTGTTGCGGTTGGTCGATGACGTGTTCGACTTCGGCGATGGCTGACTGCACCTCGTCGGGTCGCAATTCCATGAGCGTGCCGATCGCCCGATACAGGGTGGAGGGGCTGAAGGCGAATCCGCCGCCGCTGCCCATCTCGCGCTTGGCGGTGGCGACGGCCAGGCGGACCCGTTCGGCGGAGGGCAGATCGGGATCATCGAGTGGATCTGAGACCGCTTTTTCGCGTCCTTTCATCCCCTCGGGCGGGGCGCTTCCACCGAGGGTGACCGGTCGCGCCGGCTGTGCATTCGGGGAGGTCTCGGTCGGGTCATCCTTCGCGCTCTGGAGACCGAGGAAAAAAGCAGCCGCCAGGGATGTGACCCAGAGAAAACCGAAAAGGAGACGGGAGGCATTGGCGTTCATGAGCGGCGAAAGCATGGCCCGGTGGCGAATCGGTCGATGGGCTCGAATTGCCCGCCTTTGTATCAGGAAAGCCCTGAGGAGGCCATTCCAATTCCAGGCCACTCCACTTCCGCCCCGGAGGTGGAATCACCTCAGGTCGTCGAGGCGAAAGGCCGGGTAGTGATGGCTCTTGTCGAGAAATTCCCGGGCCGTTCGGCTCATGCCGTCGATCATCGCCTCGCGGCTCATGCCTTCGGGCAGGTGAAGATCGACCGCGGGAGACGAGGGCAGCGATTCCACGGTGGCGAAGACGGCTGTGACCGACTCGAAGAGTCCTCGGTCACGGTCCGGTTCCGACAGGTTGCAGAAGGTGACATTCAGCATCCAGGTGCCGTCCTTCATCAGGAAATAGCGTCCCTCGGGCAGCACCCGGTCATCGCAGGGCGGGCAGCCATCCTGTCGAACCAGGTAGGGGCCGTGTCCCGAGTCGTTCCACTTGAGGTTCACGATCTCGAAATCGTCGGGATGATTGGTGAGCCATTTCACGAAGGCCAAAGTGGGACGGAACGACCATCTTTTCCAGTTCTTTGCGACAGCGGCCGTTCACGCCTTCCGGGTCGAGATGAACCAGGTGGCGAGGAGAATGAGCACGGCCCCGCCCGCCTGGAGCGGGGTGAAGCGCTCGTCGAACCAGGCCAGGCCGCCGAGGGCGGTCAACAGCGGCCAGAGCATCTGGAGGGAGGCACCGGTGCTGACGGCGAGACAACGGTAGCCCTCGTTCATGGCCAGCTGTCCGAAACTCGCGGCCACGGCGGCGAGGATGAGCAGGAACCAGTCGCCGGGCGCGAGGCCGGGAAGATGACCGATGCTCAGAGGCAGCATGGGCACCAGGATCCAGAGACACTGCGCGAGGTAGATGGTGCCGATGCCGTGATGCACGGTGAGTTGGCGGATGAGGACCACGGATGCCGCGGCGGTGACGGCTCCGCCCACGGCGACCAGTTCGTCCACCCCGAAGGTCCACCGGGCGCCTTCGATTCCGGGACCGGACAGGAGAACGATCCCGGCGAAGGCCAGCGCCAGCCAGCCGAAGCGCTGCCAGGTCAGGGATTCTCCCAGGAACAACGCCGCGATGAGCGCGGCGAAGATGACATAGGTGTTGCAGAAAAGCGTGGCCTTGCCGGCGCCGAGCGAGGGCACCGTCCAGTAGTAGGCCGCGGTGCCGAGCAGGCCGGTGAGCCCGCGCCAGATGAGCAGCCGCTCCGTGAATACCGGGACGATCCGGGTCGGGCGCCGGCCCCGGAAAAGGGTGAGCACGATGAGCATGCCGATCCCGGCCCGGAAAATGAGCGGCAGCAGCGGGGGCAACTCGCGGATACTGCCGAGGTATTTCAGCAGCAGCGTGTTGACCGTGAATCCCACCACCGAGAGCAGCATCACGATGACGCCGCGCCGGTTCAGGTGTGCGGGAAGAGGGGGAGCGGAGTAGCTGGGCGTTTTCATGGAAAAGCGAGGTCAACCGTTCGAGGTCGGCTCGCGGAAAACGCGGGGTTGCTTTGGAAACACGGGAGGCTCCGGGAAAAAGCGGAGCGGCGAGAGGAGAAACCGGGCGTTGGAGAGATGACCTCGGGAACGGGATTCATCGGCATAGCCAAGCCAGCCAACGGACATCGCGATCAGCGACGCCGAGGGCGAAGGACTTTCGAATACCGAATGGGGAGGTCATCTGCGGGAAGGCCGGGGTTTCCGAATTCCGGGGCCGGCCATCGATGGCAAGAATCGAGCCCTTTTTCGGGAACGCAAGAAAACGAATCGTCCGCGGAAGGGAAGAGACGCGACTTTTCCCTGTCCGCCAGGAAGGTTTTCTCGATCGATGGGACGAGCGCGGCGCCATCCAGGGGTGGAAGAAGGGCGCCTCCTCGGCCAAGTTTCCCTACACTGAGTCACGTGGCAGTGTCGCCTTTCCTTGGCGGATCGATGCGAAGGCGGAAACGGTCTCCCGGGCCGCGCCTCGTCCCATTTCTCGAGAACCGTGCGAGCCAACGGGCTCCTCCGCTTTCCAGATGCCGACGATTTCCCGGGGGAAGGAAACGGCGGCGGAATTGGGGGGAGAGCTCGACACGACAACCTCCTGCTTATAGAAGATCGGCAGGGGTCGCGAGCAAAAAATCCGAGTTTTTTCGTCAGGCTGGGGAAGCCCGGCGGGCAGGCTCAGAGGATCTCGAAAATGGCTTCCACTTCCACGGCCACCCCGGTGGGGAGCTGGGCGAATCCGAGGGCGCTGCGGGCGTGGTAGCCGTCGCCGTCCTTGCCGAAGATCTCGTGCAACAGGTCCGAGGCGCCATTGATGACGAGGTGCTGATCGGTGAAGTCGGGCGAGGAATTCACGCAACCCAGCAACTTGATCACGCGCAGGCCATCCAGCGAACCATGGGTGTTCCAGACCGAGTTGAGAATCTTCTGGGCACAGTCCTTGGCCGCTTCGTAGCCCTGTTCGACGGAGACACCTTCACCGAGTTTGCCCTTGAGGTCGCTGACGTGACCGGAGGTGATCAACTGCTGGCCGGAGCGGATGCAGAGATTGAGGTATCCGGGTTCGGTGCGGGCGAACGTGAGCCCGAGCGATTCGGCTTTTTCCTGGGGTGACATGATGGATCGATGGGTGCGAGTGAGAGAATGGGTATGA
>JAUIGT010000225.1 GCA_030432615.1 Verrucomicrobiia bacterium | reverse complement strand
AGGTCAGGACCATCCTACTGCCTCACGACTACCTGAATTTCCATCTCACCGGGGTGAAGCGGATGGAGTATGGCGACGCCTCCGGGATGGGAATCCTCGACATCAGGACCCGGGAATGGGACTTCGAACTGATCGACTTCGTGGATGAGCGGGTGCGCGACATGCTGCCGCCCCTGGGATCCTCCAACGAGGTCCACGGCACCCTGAGATCCGATCTCGCAGCCGAGTGGGGACTGAACGAGGACGTCATCGTCAGTGCGGGTGGCGGCGACAACATGATGGGAGCCATCGGCACCGGGAACATCACTCCCGGCGTCATCACCGCCAGCTTCGGCACCTCCGGCACGCTCTACGGCTGTGCCGCGAAGCCGGTCATCGATCCGAAGGGCGAGGTGGCGGCCTTCTGCGACAGCACCGATCGCTGGTTGCCGCTGGTCTGCACCATGAACGTCACCGTGGTCACCGAACAGGTGCGGCGCTGGTTCGGGTGGAACCTGGCGGAGCTGGAGGAAAAGATCGAGTCGATTCCCGCCGGGGCCGACGGACTCGCTTTCCTTCCCTACCTCAACGGCGAGCGAACCCCGAACCTGCCCGATGGGGTGGGCGTCATTCACGGGTTGCACGGCGGCAACGGCACTTCCGGACACATTGCCCGGGCCGCCATGGAAGGCGCAACTCTTGGTCTGGCCTACGGACTGCGCCGTTTCGGGGAGCTGGGGCTCACCCCGACCGAGATCCGGCTCACGGGAGGCGGGAGCAACAGCCGGGTTTGGCGACAGATCGCGGCCGACGTGTTCGGCGTTCCCGTGGTCGCGCTGAAAACCGCCGAAGGCGCCGGCCTGGGGGGCGCCATCCAGGCAGCTCACGCGGCGGGCGAGGGGAGCTACGAAGACCTCTGCGAACGCCTCGTGGCGCTCGATAAATCGACGCGATGTCAGCCCGACGCCGCCCATCGAGCCCTCTACCGGGAAAAGCTGGACCAGCAGCTGTCTCTCACGCAGTCCCTCCACGAAGCCGGCCACCTCTGAGCCGGCTCGACAGGGTCGGGTTTCCGACCCAACCGGGTTGATCCGCGATGCCCATCCCCCGACCCGAACGCGAACGACCGCTTTCCGCCAAGGCCCGCTGGCAGGGAAGGCTCGCCGCCCTGCTTATCGGCCTGCTGGGGCGAACGCTGCGCGTGCGGGTCGAGGACCGCGCCGGCATCCTCGAGAAGCGTCCCGAACATTCGCTGATCTGGGTCTTCTGGCACAACCGGATCTTCGCCATGCCCATGATCTACCGTCGATTCCTGGGGGACCGACAGGGCGCCGTGCTCACCAGCCCGAGCCGAGATGGCGCCGTCATCGCCGCGACCATGCGTTGTTTCGGGGTTGCCTCGGTGCGGGGATCGAGTTCCAAGCGCGGCGCCGCGGCCCTCCTGGAGATGGAGGGATGGATTCGAGAGGGCTATGATCTCTGCGTCACTCCGGATGGCCCGAGAGGCCCCCGCTATCGTCTCGCGCCCGGCCTCGTGAAGGTTGCCCAGCGAACCGGGGCTCCCGTCTTTCCCATCCGCATCGAGTACGAGTCGGCGTGGATATTCCGGAAAGCCTGGGACCATTTCCGCCTGCCGAAGCCCTTCTCGCGAGTACGGGTGATTTTTGAACCCTACCAGGTGGTTGACGCCACCGCCGAAGGCGACAGGTTTGAGGCGGAACGAGCCCGACTCGAACAGATCCTGAATCCCGACCATGAAACTGATTGAAGGAAAACCCATCGCCGAAGCGGTCTATGCCGAGTGCCGCTCCGAACTGGAGAAACTGAAGGCCGCCGGCCACCTGCCGGGCCTGGCCGTGGTGCTGGTCGGTGATGATCCCGCCTCGAAGGCCTACGTGGGATCCAAGGACCGGAAGTGCCAGGAACTCGGCTTTCACTCGCTCAAGATCGAGTTGTCGGCGGATACCTCGATGGAAACCTTGCTGGCGAAAATCGAGGAATTGAACGCCGATTCCTCCATTCACGGGATCCTGGTGCAGTTGCCCCTGCCGGGTGATCTGGAGGAGGACACGGTGATCCGTGCCATCGATCCCTCCAAGGATGTCGATGGCCTGCATCCGGTCAACCTGGGCAAACTGGCGATGGAGGATCCCACCGGCTTCGCTCCCTGCACGCCTTCCGGATGCCAGCGGATGCTGGTGGAGATGGGGATCGAGACCGAGGGGAAAAACGTCGTCGTGGTCGGTCGGAGCCTGCTCGTCGGGAAATCGATCGCTCTCCTCATGATGGCCAAGGGCCCGGGCGCCAACGCGACGGTCACCGTCGCCCATTCCCGCACTCGCGATCTCCCCTCCGTGACGCGCCAGGCGGACATTCTCGTGGCCGCGATCGGTCGCCCCCATTTCATCGGGGCGGAGCATGTCAAGGAGGGCGCCGTGGTCATCGACGTGGGAATCAACCGGGTCGAGGACGCGACCGCCAAGCGGGGTTACCGGCTGGTGGGTGACGTCGATTTCGACGCCGTGGCCGAGAAATGCGAGGCGATCACGCCCGTGCCCGGCGGGGTGGGGGTCATGACCATCGCCATGCTGATGCGCAACACCATCCGTGCCTGCCAGATGGCGGTGGCCGCCTCCTGAGCCGAGGGAAAATTTGCCTCGCGATCGCTTGCGCTTTCGGGATTTTGCGGAAAAGTAACGCTCCCCGCGCAATCCGCGGGGAACCAAGAAATTGGAAACGGGATGTAGCGCAGTTTGGTAGCGCACCACAATGGGGTTGTGGGGGTCGCTGGTTCGAATCCAGTCATCCCGACCAATTTCCGATCTTCAACACCCAGGGCATCCTTCGGGATGACTGGGTTCGAACCAGCGAAGCTGGTCGATTGGCCCGGCCGCGCAAAGCGCGGGAGCAGACACCGCGGAGCGAAGCGGAGCCAAACCCCAAAGGCGAAGCCAATCCAGTCATCCCGACCAATTTCCGATCTTTCGCACCCGGAGCATCCTCCGGGATGACCGGGTTCGAACCAACGAAGCTGGTCGATTGGGTCTACAGGGTCTACACCAAAGATTGGGGGAAGGACCTTTTTTTGTTCATCTTCGGGTTTTGGTCAACCGCATTGAGCGATGACCCTGAGTCGGTAGTTCTGGAAGTTTCGGAAGCCGTGCACCCGGAGATTCTTCCCGGCCAAGTGACCAAGGCGTGGGCCTGACCGCCGGGTTTCAATCGGGTTCCGCCCACGTTTCGGGCGAACTCGAACTGGTGTTTTCACCCAGGTGAAGCCTTTGTCGATCACCCGCTTCCCGAGCCGGCAGCGCTGCCCACCGGTGAGCTTGGCGTAGCCCCACTCCCCTTTTTCAGCGGCGATCCGGAAAGCTCCCGATCCTTCGGGATGCGGGCAGGAGCCACAAGTCGCGGGCGCTTCAATTGGCGATCGCGCGAACCGAAGGTGGACCCGCGCGGTTCCAGATGAACTCCACCGATTCCGGCTCCGGGAGCGGAAGCGTAGAAAGTATCGCCGAAGTCGATTCGGTTGCCCTCCTTCGCGGAACTGGCGATAACGAGATGCGCTTGGGGAATGTCTCGAAGTGCCGTTCGTGTCCGGCATCTCGCAATCTGCTCAAATCGAATCCACCATCATCAGGGCGATCGGCTTGTGGCTCGAGCGGGTAAGGCGATGGATGCGGTCCTCGACGACTTGTTTCCTGCTCTTCCCCTTGCCGACGACGACGACGTCCTGGTCGCTGTAAACGGAAAGAAGATCGACGAGTTCGGGATCCTCGGAACTGCCGGCCTCGACGAAGATATTGTCGAAGTCGTTCTTCAATTGCTCCAGTCCCATCTGGAAACGTTCGTGTTTCCGAACCAGGTCCGCGGGGACCTTCATGGTGAAAAGATTGGCATGGCCGGCGGGGTGAATGCGGCAGTCGTCGTTGTCGTCGCTCTTGATCAGGATGAGGAGGGTGCGGCGGCCGTTCTCCGCGGCGAGCAGGGCCACCTTCTGGGCCACGGATTCGCCGATGCCGTTGAGGGACGGGGCCGAGATCTGGATGGTCTTGTCGCGATTTCCCCCGAGATACTGGAGCAGGGCGGTGGACTGCTGTGGATTGGGAACCTTCTTCGATTCCGACCAGTCGGCGATGACCGGCAGGCCGGAGTGCTGGCGCAACTGGTTGCTGTCGGAAAAGGGAAGGCCGGCGATCACGGAGCCGACGATGCCGCCGGAAGCGATCAATCCGCCGAGCATTACGCCGATCACCAGGTAGAGGAGCAGGCTGGGCTTGGCGCGCTTGTAGGGCACCATCGGCTCGGAGACAAGCGTGGCAATCTGGCTGGTCAGTTCCGTCGCGACGGCGCTCTCGCTGATCTTGTTCTGGAGCGCCTGGTGGGTGGCCCAGTCGCGTTCGGACTGCTGGAGGAGGGCGCGAAACTCGGAACTCAGGCTCTTGGATTCGACGAGGGACGACTTGGCGGTCTCCACTTCGTTCCGAAGCAGCTCCTCGCGATTCTTCTGCTTGAGAAAGTCGGCGGAAATGGCGGCCTGGATGCGTTTCGCCAATTCCTGAAGCTCGGCTTCGGTGCGATCGACCTTGGCCTTGGCGGCCTGGTAGGTGGGATGTTGCGGGGTGTAGGCGTTCTCGATCGCGCTCAATTCGGCCCGATTGGCGGCGAGGGAATCGAGAAGGACGGATACGTGCGGCATGTCGTTGTAACCCGCCACCTTGATGATCTCGATGGGGGACTCGGTGGGATCGAGTTCCTCGAGCGCCTTGGCCTGGCTCTCCAGTTCCATCCGCATCCCGGACGCATCGTTCAGTTGCTGGCCCAGCTGGGTGAGTCGCGAGGAAAAGAAGTCGTGATCCTGCTCGACCGGAAACTCCGGATGCGTTTCTCGGAACCCGCGGAGGGCTTTCTCGGAATCGAGGGCGACCTGCCGGGCCATCTCGGCCTGTTTTTCCAGGCTCTGGCGGACCTGCCTGACCTCGTCGCGCCGTTGTTCGGCGAGGTAGACTTCGAATTCGGAAGAAAGGGCCGCGGCGATATCGCGGGCCCGTTCGGGGACGGGATCGTAAACGCGGATGCGGATGAGCCGGGTCTCGGGAAGCAATGAGGTCTCGATACGCTTTTCCCTGAGGTAGTTGAGGATCTTGACCTCCGAGACTCCTTCCTTGGCCAGGTCCTTCGGAAGAAAACCGGGGTCATCGAGTAGATTCATCCGGTGGAGCACCCGAAGCAGGACCGAATCCGAGACGATGGCGATCTCGAGAGACTTCAGGGCTTCCATGTCGGAGCGGTTGCCGCTGTCGACGTTCTCGAACTGGATGATCTTGTCGTAGCTCGGATCGACCAGGATCACCGAGGTGCTCTCGTAGAGAGGTTGCTGCAGCAGGGCCAGGGTGAGTGCGAGGGCCGCGCAGAGGGTGGGCAGGATGAGGAGTCGCTTCCAGTACTTCCTGGCGAGGTAGTGCAGGTCGAAGCGATCGATCAAGGTGTCGAAGACCGGACCACGAGTGCCGGATTGATCGAACCGAGGCAGTCCGTCCGAGTCGTTGAGGACTCTAAGGGTAAGGGAATTCATGGTCTTTGCGCTCTACGGGATGAGAACTATTGCAGCATTGAGATGCAAATACAATAATTTTTTGATTGAAAATAATTAAATTTATGGTCTATAATTTCTGTAAATCCGGTCCCTGGTGGTGATCGGGGTCGATTCAGGGATCTCCGCAATCAGATGAAAAACTTGCTCGGCGTCGCCAGGGGACACGATCTTCGGAAGTATGCGCGCTCGGCCTACTCTCCGAGTTTGAGGTTGGCCGGTGCCTTCCTCCAACTGTTGGCCACGATCATGGTGGCGAGAACGCTGGGCGCGGATGAAGCCGGCGAATTTTTCTTCTGGTCGATGGTGTTGATCACTTTCGGCCAGGTCTCGACCTTCGGGCTGGACCGCCTGGCGTTGCAGCAGTTGCCGCGGCTCCGCGAGGATCCGCGGAAGCGCTCCCGGTTCCTGGCCACGATCCGGACCTCGGCTCTGGCGGTAGCCTTGGCCTTCGGAATCCTGCTGATGCTCTATGCGTTGATCCTGCAGCGGGATATCGACCGATCTCCCTGGTGGTATCTGCTGCCGCCGATGGCGGTGATGGGCGTGGCTCTCTGTACCATCAATGGCGATGCCATGATCGGGATGGAGCGCCCCGTGTTGGGTGTCTGTTTCCGACATACCTTGAACACGGTGCTCTTCGCCTGTGCGACGGGAGGGCTCGCTCTCGCTTCCGCGCTCTCGGCGAATTCCGCCTTGCTGGTGTTCACGCTGGCTTTCGTGGTCGCCGGGGTGGCCGCCCTCATGGTTCCCGGGTTCCGGAGTGCCGGTTCTCCCTTCGCCATTCCGCGGCTCGGCGAGTTCTCCAGCCTGCTCAAACTGGGGCTGCCGATCTGTCTCAGCTCGATCTTTGGAGCGTTCGCGGGTGTCCTGCCGCTGGCCGTGCTGGAGCAGGCCCATTCTCACGACCAGGTGGCCTTCCTGACCACGGCGTTGCGTCTGTATGTGCTCTTCGAGGTGCTTGCCAACGCTTTTCATTCCTTCAATCTTCCCGAGCTGTCCCGGGCTGCGCTGGAGGAGGGGGGCGAGAACCTGGGGAAGGTCTATCGAAACACCCTCCTCATGGCCGCCGTTTTCATCGTGCCGGGGATGCTGGTGATGGCGGTCTTCGCCGGACCGGTGATGAATCTCTTCGGGGAAGAGTTCGGCGAGGGCGCTTCGGTCGTCTTGCAGACCCTGCTGGGGTTCGGGATCGTCTCGGTGCTCTGCGGTCCCGCGAATCATCTCGTCCTGATGCTGGGGCGGACGAAAAGCCTCGCGCGGATCTCGTTTCTCCGCCTGGCCGGGACCGCGATCCTGGCGCTGTTGTTGGTGGACTCGATGGGGCCGGTCGGCATCGCCATCGTGTTCGGAATCGGTCTGCTCACCGAGCGTTTCCTTTGCCTGGGCGTGGCCATTGTCGCGCGCCGATCGGCATCGGTCGTGCCAACCTGCGAGGTGACTCCATGAATTCCGGGATTCCTGTCGAGGTCGTCGTCGATTCCGGCCTGCCGGCCGGCAGCCTCCCTGCCACGCGACGGGCCGGGCGGCAGGCCATAGCGCTGCTCTGGTCGCTCACGGGAGTCTACGTGATGAGCCTCTGGGTGCTGGTGCCACTGCCGCTTTCCTACGCGCTTCCGTTGGCGATGCCCTTCTCACTCTTTCTCTACGCAATCTCGCGCCGGCATGCCATCGAGTCCTTTCTTCGTTTGAAGATCGAGTTTTTCCTACTCGGCCTGATGGCGGTTCTCAGCGTGCTCTCGCTGGTGAACAGCAACGCCCCGTTCCGGAGTTTTCGGATCATCTTTCCGTCGGTGCTGCCCTTTCTGCTGTTTCTCCACCTGGTGGTGCTGGGCTCGATCTCGCGCGAGCGTCTCCTGTGGATTCCCAGGATGCTGGTTGGAGCCGCCTTCCTTTTCAGTGTCTTTCCGTTCCTGGCCTCCTTCGTGCTGCCGCCCCTCAAGTCGCTGGTCTTCGAAGAGTATCGCCTGAAGTGCTTCTTCGAGATTTCCATCCAGCACTCCATCGTGCTCGCCGTGACCATCCCGCTGCTGGTGGCCGAGTTCGTTCTCCAGAAGCGGTTGTTCTGGCGGGGTGTTCTCGCGGTCGGGCTGCTGTTGCTCGTCTACACGAGTTTTCGGGCCGGATCGAAGACGGCGATGTCGGTCGGCATGCTGGGCGGTCTCCTGACGTTCGTGGTGCTCAGGATGCGGGCGCAGAGCGCGGGGAAGTCGCTGCTGATGTTCGCGATGCTCGGGCTCGCGGGGGTGTTTCTCTGGTTCTTCGGCCTCGACCTGGCGGAAAAGCTGGAGCCGGAGATCGCCGGCAAGCTGCGGAGTATCGTCGAGGGCGGCGTCAAGTCCTACCAGTCGGTGCAGATCCGGAGGCACCTGTGGCAGGTGGCGATCGAGGAGGGCAAGGCCCACTGGCTGGTCGGTTCGGGCGCGGGTGAAATCGTGCTCAACTACCCGCATGCCCACAACCTGGTCCTCGACTACTTCAAGGGCATCGGTCTTTTCGGCGCACTCGCGATCGTGGGCCTCTGCCTCACCATTCTCGCGCGAGGGGGCTTCAAGGCGCTCGACATCCTGCGCGGCAGGGGCGGGGTTCTCGATCAGCGAATCTTCGCCTGCTACGTGGGGGCGGCCGTCTACGTGCTCTGCAACCAGATGAGCGATTGCTTCGGGCCATCGACGGTCGGAATGCTCTGGACGGTCTATCTTTCCGCCGTGCTGGCGGAAGGCGCCGGCCGCGAGCGGGAGGTTCGGGTCGAACTGGTCGAGGACGATCCGATGCCGGGCCGCGGGGAGCGGAGCTAAGCCGGTTGGCAATCGGTCAAGCCGGCGTGGCTGGCTCCTCTCTCGGTCCGTGACGAGGCATTGCGAACTCTCCGCCTATCGAGTGTCGCTTCCTTTTGCCCAGCGCGAAATTCCTGGCGTGGCGGTCGGGAGGGGAAACGAGTGCCTGACATCCCGACACGTGACCGGCTCCCGCCATGGCCGCACCAGCGCGAGCGTCGGGCCATGTCTTGTTCACCGGCCAATCCAAGAATCTGTTTCGTTCCTCGGGATGACCTGGCTATGAAGCGTTGCCCGAGGCTGGAATCTCGGCCTCGAAGGTCCCCTGAAGGGGCTTCGGTCGATCGTCGCCCGAAACGATCGACTCGCTGAGTTGTTCGCTTTACGCCACGGGGCGGGCTTCGCCGTGGATCGATGCCGGCGCGTGCGATCGTTCATCCGCGGTGGCCGCTCCGAAAACCAGTTCCCGATACTGTCGCAGGTATCGCTGATACATGGTCTCGAAGGTGAAGCGCTCCTCGAAGGTCTTTCGCGCGCATTCGCCCATCGATACCCGCAGTTCCGGATCTTCGATCAATCGGCGCAGCGCGGCGGCCAGGGGTTCCACCGCCTGGTGTTTCACGGTGATTCCCTCGCCGCCGGTGGCGAAGGCTTCCCGGTTTCCGCCCACGTCGGTGATGATGGAGGGCAGCCCGGCTCGCATGGCCTCGAGAGTGCTTCTAGGGAAGCCTTCCCAGTTCGTGATGAGGAGAAACACCTGGGCCTGGGCCAGCAGTTCGGGTACCCGGGTGGATTGGCCGAGGAAGCGGATCCGGGAATCGAGTCCCAACTCCGCGGCGAGTTTCCGGCAATCGTCCTCGAGCGGTCCGCTGCCGACCAGGTCGAGCGACCAGTCCAGCTCCCGGAGGGTCGCGAGCGCATGGAAGAGCGTGCGGTGATCCTTCTGTTCCTCGAATCGGGCGACCATCATCAGTCTCGGGGGATTCAGGCCAGGGTTGGCGCGGTGCCGTTCGCCGAAGTCCAGCATGCCGTTGTGGATGGTCGTCATC
>JAUIGT010000224.1 GCA_030432615.1 Verrucomicrobiia bacterium | reverse complement strand
CGCTGGTGAAGATCGAGGGCGACGGCAAGCCGCACGTGTTTGTCCTGGAAATGATCGCCGGCAACGGCCGGGTACGGGCCACGCTCGGGGAAACGACTCTCAGTCTCCGGCGGAGCGACGGTGCTTTCGTCCTGCTGGGGCCGGGCGAGCGCGAGGTGCCGCTGACGGACGCGGGCTGGGAGTCCTATCGCCGCGAACGCACCGAACGTTTCCTCCACCTGAACCAGGAACACCGCTTGGCGTTGCGTGATAAGGAGGCCGACTATTGGAAGATGCGCCACGAGCGTGCCCGCGAGGTGGTCGCCGCCAAGCCGAAGCTCGCCCACGACGGCATCGACGCCTTCCTCGAAGCCTCCTGGGCCAAGGTCAACGCCGAGGCGGCCCGATCGAAGGGAGGCATCGATTTCGCCACCCAGATCAAGCCCATCCTCGCGGACAATTGCTACCGGTGTCATGACCAGAAGGACAAGGGCGGACTTCGGCTGAGCAGCCGCGAGGCGGCGATGAAGGGCGGGGATTCGGAGTTGCCGGCCATCGTGCCCGGCAAGCCGGAGGAAAGCTACCTCCTGGAGCTGATCCATCCCGACGCCGATGTCGATATCATGCCGCCGAAGGGCGATCCGCTGCCGGAAGCGGATCGCAAGTTGATCGCCCAATGGATCAAGGAAGGCGCGCCCTACACCGAGGCCGGGAAAACGATCGTCCCAACCGAGCTGACGGGTGACCTCGAATTCCTTCGGCGCGTCACCCTCGACACGGTGGGCGTGGTTCCGAGTGCGGAGGAGATCACGGCTTTCCTCGACGACGACCCGAAGACGCGCCGGCAGAACGTGATCGACCGCCTCATCGCCGACGAGCGATGGGCGGATCACTGGACGGCTTACTGGCAGGATGTCCTGGCGGAGAATCCGAACATTCTCAAGCCCAGCCTCAACAACTCGGGTCCATTTCGTTTCTGGATTCACGAGGCCCTGCTGGACGATCTGCCGATGGATCGATTCGTCACCGAGCTGGTCATGATGGAGGGCAGCGTCTACGGCGGCGGCCCTGGTGGTTTCAGCATGGCGTCGCAGAACGACGTGCCGATGGCGGCGAAGGCCCACATCCTCGGCACCGCCTTCCTCGGTGTGGAGATGAAATGCGCGCGCTGCCACGACGCGCCCTACCACGATTCCAAGCAGCGCGACCTCTTCGAGTTGGCGGCGATGCTGAAACGCCAGACCATCAAGTTGCCCGAGAGTTCCTCGGTGCCGATGACGACCTTCGAGGGCCGCAAGCCGTTGATCGAGATCACCCTGAAGCCGGGCGAGGTGGTGAAATCGGAGTGGCCGGAACCGTTCGCCGAGCTGTTCGTGGATGAACTGGACGAGGCGCTCCTCCGCGATCCCGCCGATACGCGCGAGCAGCTCGCGGCCTACATCACGGCGCCGCGGAACGACCGTTTTCCGCAGGTGATCGCGAACCGGGTCTGGAAGCGTTTGATGGGGGCCGGATTCGTCGATACCCCCGGTGACTGGGAGGCCTCGAAGCCATCCCATCCGGAGTTGTTGGATTGGCTGGGACGCGAACTGGTCGCCAGTGGCTACGACATCAAGCACCTCGCCCGACTCATCCTCAACTCGACCGCCTACCAGCGGAAACCGCGGCCGGAAGAGCCCGGGGTGACGCCCGATTTCTCCGCTCCCGTGCAGCGCCGGATGACGGCCGAGCAGGTGGTGGATTCGCTGTTTTCCTCGGTTGGCAAGCCCCTGGAATCCGAGGAGCTGACCATGGACAACGACGGCACCCAGGTGGAGAAGAACATGATCAGTCTCGGCTTTCCCCGCCGGGCGTGGGAGTTCACCTCGCTGTCGAACGAGCGCGACCGGCCCAGTCTCGCGATTCCGAAGGCCCAGGCCGTCGTCGATGTGCTGGAAAACTTCGGCTGGCGTTCCTCGCGGCAGGAACCCAAGTCCGAGCGCGAGACCGATCCCAACGTGCGTCAGCCCGCCATCGTGGCGAACGGTTCATTGGGACGGTGGGTGACGAACCTCGGCGAGCAAAACGAGATCACCGACTTGGCGACGCGCCCCGACATCGCGCTCGACGAGTTGGTGGACGAGGTCTTCCTGCGGGTGCTCACCCGCAAGCCGACCGACGAGGAGCGGGTCGTCTATGCCGAGTTGCTGAGCGAGGGATTCGGCGACCGGATCATTCCCGAGGACCGACGCCCACCGAAGATCAAGCGGGATCCGCTCAAGCACGTGTCGTGGTCGAACCACCTGTCCGCCGAAGCCAACCGGATCAAGATCGAGATGGAAAAGCGGGCCCGCGAGGGTGACCCGCCCACCGTGGCCCTCAAGACCGATTGGCGCGAACGCATGGAGGACATGCTCTGGGCGGTGATGAATTCTCCCGAGTTTCTCTACGTTCCCTGATTGCGCCCACCGGAATTCGAACGAACGCGGCCCCTGCCTTGACCAACCTTCAACGACCTTCCCCATGAAAAGACGCCAATTCTTCCAGATCGCCGGAGCCGGTGGCCTCGCCGCCGGCGCCAACCTCGGCCTTTCGCTCGGCAGCGAAGGCGGGCAGCACATCGCCCATTTTCCCAAGGGCAAGGCCGAGCACTGCATTCACATCTGGCTCGGGGGCGGAGCCGCCCAGATCGATACGTGGGATCCCAAGGCGCTCGGCGACGCCAAGGCGAAGAAGCCCGGCAGTTACTATCCCGCGATCGACACCGTCGTGCCCGGGGTGCAGGTCTGTGAACACCTTGGTCGTTGCGCCCAGGTGATGGACCGGATCACCGCGGTGCGGACCGTCAATCACGACGTCATCGACGAGCACGCCGCGGCCTCCAATCGCATGCACACCGGCCGCAACGTCAGCGGGACGACGGTGTATCCGTCGCTCGGCTCGATCGTGGCCCACGAGAAGGGCGCCGCCGAGGAAGGCGTGCCCGCCTACGTGGTCATCGGCTACCCGAATTTCTCCCGCGGCCCGGGATTCCTCGGGGCGAAGGCCGGCTTTCTCTACCTGCTCGATACCGAGGCGGGTCCGGCCGGCCTGAAGCGGTCCGACCATGTCACCCTGAGCCGCCAGTCGCGTCGCGAAGCCCTGCTGGCGAAGATGCGGGAAAGCGCCACCGAGTTCCGCAACGAGGAGGCGCTTTCCGGCTACGACGAGGCGTTGGAGGAAAGCCTCCGCCTGGCGGGACCGAAGTTCATGGAGGTCTTCGACCTGAAAACCGAAAAGGGCGATCTGCGGAACTCCTACGGCGGGGAATTCGGGCAGCGATGCCTGTTGGCGCGCCGGCTGATTCAGCGGGGCGTGCGCTTCATCGAGGTGTCCCACAACATGAATTTCGTCAACGGCACCGGTTGGGATACCCACAACGCCGGGCAGTTGAACCAGCACATCCTCATCGAGGAACTCGACAAGGCCATGTCGACCCTGATCACCGATCTCGAGGCTCACGGCCTGCTCGACAAGACCCTCATCGTGGTCAACACCGAGTTCGGTCGCCCCTCCGCCTTCGACGGCGGCGGTGGCCGCGGTCACCAGGGTTCGGTCTTCTCCGTGGTGCTCGCCGGCGGCGGTCTCCAGCATCGTGGTGCCTGGGGCGTGACCGACGATCTCTGCAAGGAACCGCTCGAGGGAGCCTGCGGGGTTCCCGATCTCTTCGCCACCATTCTCGCCGACCTCGGGATCGAGCCGCGCAAGGAACTCTTCGACGGCGACCGTCCGGTCCCCATCACCGATCAGGGGACGCCGATCGTGGAATTGCTGGGATAGTCTTCCTACCGCAGTTGGAAAGAGAACCACTGGGTTTGAAAAGCCCGGCCAAACTCTGGACGCTATTCGGGAAAAGCGTGTAAATACGAAGTATTGGCTTGCAAGGCCTTGGATAACTGGTTAGATCGGTCCGAAGTTTCCCGGGGAGGTTCCGGCTATGAGAGACGTTGGGAGGACGTTTCGAGCGGTTGGGACAGTTCACCGAGAATCACCTGTGACCTGCCACGTTTCCATGAATTGCCTGAAGAATCTCCTTCCCTTGCTATTACTCGCTCTCTGTCCTCGGGCCGAGTCTTTCGAAGACAGCTATGATCTCGGTCTGGCTCCCGGTTCAGGCCCTTCGGCTCCCCACTCAGTGGTTTATGGTGAAGGAGAGAACACCTTTCTCTCGAATAAGGCTGAGACGGTCGATTTCAACGGTGACGGGTGGAATGACCTCGTGATAGCGGCACCCGATTTCGGGTTGAACTTCCCCTTCAGCACGGATGACGACCAAGGGGCTGTCTATGTGTTTTTCGGAGGATCGGCCGGAATTCCCAACGTTTACGATCTCGCCGGCGAAGAAGGGCCTCTTCCCGATGTCGTCATTGTGGGTCACAATCCTTCTGACAATATTGTACAAAACAGGCGCCTTGAGTTCGGGGATATCAACGGGGACGGTCTTCAGGATCTGGTCATTTCATCCTGGTCGGTCCCGGATCCAACGGCGGACGGTCCGTTTTCCGGCGCGGTTTATGTGATTTACGGCAAGGAGGTATTTCCTCCCCGCATCGACCTCGGAACCTGGGGGCAGGAGCCTTTCGGGGAACCGTTCGCGGTATTCGGAGGACCGGACATGATCATCAGGGGAGGAAGCCCCGGAGATTTCTTCGGTCTCGATTTCCTGGTGGAGGATGTGAATCGGGATGGTATCGACGACATTGTCTCTTGTGCGCGCTATGGTGACGGCCCGGGAGACCTACTGCTCGACTGCGGCGAGGTTGGCATAGTCTTCGGAAGCGATGCCCCGGGCTCGTTGCCGTTTTTGAGGAAGGTAGGGGGCGAGGGCGCTGAGGATGTCGATGTCACCATTGTCGGAGACCGGTTCCGCGGAAATCTAGGGTTTAGAGTCGCCTCTGGTGATCTGAATGGGGATGAGGTTCCCGATCTCATCGTGAGCGAGATATCAGCTTCCGCTCAAAAGATTCAAGTGGTGTTCGGGAAACCCGAACCAGAAGTCTGGCCTTCCATCGTCGAGATTTCGGAACTTGGCAGTACGGTCGCGGGCTTTACGATAAGATCTGGATCCTCTTCAGACTCGCTCTACTTTCCCGGGGAAGGGGCAACGGGCGATGTGAACGGCGACGGGGTTGATGACTTGCTTTTGATATCGTGGAACGGAGATGGTCCCTCCGGGTCTCGGGCCGATTGCGGTGAGGCCTACCTCTTACTTGGGAGGGAGGCGCCGGCTGCGTTTCCTTCCTTGGTAAACGTCACTCAGTCAGGAAATGCTGGCGTTGACGTGACCATCTTCGGATCCGGAGCCGGGGATCGCCTCACACTGGGCGGTTTTTCTCAATTGGCCGATGTCAACGGGGATGGCATCCGAGACGTCGTCCTGGGATCGTGGACTGCCGATGGACTCGGCGATGGACGCGAGGATTCTGGAGAAGTTTATGTCGTTCTTGGTCGAAACTCCGCCGAGACTTTTCCTGTCAGCCTGGACCTTGCCTTGCAGGGCGCGGGAGGAGCCGATCTGACCATTCTGGGTGCTAGTGCAGGGGATCAGTTGTGGGAGATTGGTTCCGGCGATGCCAATGGCGATGGCGCCCAGGATCTGCTTCTGGCTTTCCGTGGAGGGGACGGGCCGGGCGACTCGCGAGAGAACTGTGGAGAAGTCTACTTGGTTCTGGGCCGTCCATCCTTTTCTCCGATCATTGACCTGGAGAGCGCCAATGTCGGAGACGGGGTTTCCGTCTTTTATGGGGGAGATGCTGACGATGGCACGTCCTCAGGCATTTTGGCGAGTTTCGGTGACCTTGATCAGGATGGAGGGGATGAGATTGTTCTCAGTTTTCGGGGTGCGGATGGTCCATCAAACGAGCGCCGGAATGCTGGCGAAGTTTACGTGTTTCGCGGGGTGTCGCCCTTTCCCGACACTACCTTGCTAGAGCCAACAGGTACCGAACTCGAAGCCGGTCAATCGACTGTTCACCTCGGACCTGTCGATCCCGGACTGGTCGGAGGGACGCTCTTGTTTTCCTTGGTCAATGAGGGGGGCGTGGACCTGAATTTGAGTGAGGTCATAATCACCGGCGGCGACGCCCCGGAATTCCAACTCGACTTGGGAGGCTTGCTGAATCCTCTCCCCCCAAGCGAAACGAGCACCTTCGCTGTCAGTTTCGCCCCGGCCGGCCCCGGAATGAAAACGACGACGCTTCGCCTCGTCAGTGACGATCCTGACGAAGCCGTGTTCGAAGTGGCTCTGACGGGAAATCTGAACACGGATCCGGCACTGGAACTCCCGGATTCACCGTTTCTCGTGGAGGCAACCGGACTGGAAGGGGCCGAGGTCAGTTTTCCGGCAAATGCCAGCGACGCGGAGGATTTCCAGGATCCGATGGTGATCGTCGATCCGGTGAGCGGTTCGTTGTTTCCCTTGGGAGATACCACCGTAAATGCGAGTGCCACGGATCGATTCGGAGCGACGACTTCGGGAAGTTTCGTAGTAAGGGTACAGGATACGACTGCTCCTGAGATTGTTCCGGTCGACGATATCACTCTCACATCACTCACAGCAGAGGGCTTGGTCGTGGATTTTGCGGTAGAGGCGACGGATGCGTTGGGAGTGCAGAACCTGGAGGCAAGCCCCCCGAGTGGAAGCGTATTTCCGCTGGGCAGCACTCTGGTAACGATCAGTGCCGCCGATCCCACCGGCAATCAGTCCAGCTACCAATTCACGGTCACGGTTTTGCCACCAGGGGAAGATCGGAGGCCACCTGTCGCTCGAATCGTTGAGCCTTTCGGAAGTGTGGTGGAAAGTCCGTTCGATCTGGCGGGATGGGTACAAGACGACATTGGCGTGCGTTCGTTTGTGGTTTACTTCAATGGGCAGGAATTGCCTCTGGATACTGATTTGGGACCTACGTCAACGGAGCGGAAATCCTGGATGGTAAGTGGGATCTCCCCGGAAAACGGTCCCAACGAGATCGAAGTAGTCGCAACAGATCATGCCGGTAAAGAGACTCGCGTCACCAAGCGAGTGATTTATCGAAATCAGAGGGCCGAGTTGGCCGGTTCTTATCATGCCTGGCTCCAACCACACAGCAGGAGCGCAGGGGTGAGCACGGGAGAAATTCTCATCGCTGTGTCCCGGGGCGGGCGCTTTTCAGGCAAGATTCGTATCGGAGGGATCGATATCCCCTTGCGAGGTTTCATCGGAAATGACGGTGTAGCCCGATTTCTTCCCTCGTTGGAACCCCGGATCGAGTTGGTGACCACAACCTACTATTACCGAGAAAGAAAGAAAGGCTTGGCCTCTCAGGAAAGCGACGTTCTCAATAATTTCGGGGACCTGAGTTTCTCTGTCTCTGGCGAGGGTGGATTCGAAGGTGAATTGAGATTTTCGGAAGCCAGTCCGGTATTCTCGGAATTCAGTTCACCAAAGTTACCCTTCCGTCGCGGCAACCCCGTTCCTGCGGAATTCCTGAATCCTCCGTCCGGCAGTAGCGGCAAATACGCCATCGTTTTCGTTGTGAAGGGCAGGGCGGAGCCTGCCGACTTTTATCCCATACCGGAAGGCGAAGGGATCGCTTCCCTCTTGCTCTCCAAGTTCGGTCGGATTCGCATGCTGGGCTGGGTTCCGGACGGTTCTCGATTCTCCACCTCAACCCGGCTTCGAGAGGATGGATCGGCAGCCTTCTTCACCAGACTCTATCCTCCTCAGATACTGAGGAATGTGAGCAGCCGAGATGGTTTCGGTGGAGACTTGATTTTCGGAGATCAGGCAAACAGCGACGTGATGGCTACCGATCTCAGGTGGCACCGAATTCGGCAAGACGTGCCGAATACCTTTGATTGGTCTGGAGCCGTGTTGGTGGACGCTGTCGGTTCCTTCCACCAGCGCCCGGAATCGTTCGATCTGGGGCAGGGACCTGTCAGTCCTTCGAGCGGCAACGTGGAATTGGTTTTCGAGGACGGGAAACTTGGTTCCTCTCAGATCTTCCCGGCCAACCTCAATCCCAGAAACGGGCGTACAGGTCGGATTGATCCCAATTGTTCTCTTTTCCTGAATCGCGGCAACGGGATTTTCCGGGGGAGTTTCCTTCACGACGACGGTCAGAGTACATTCTACCGTGGCATTCTTCTCAACAAGGGCGCCAATCGAGGTGGTTTCGGCTTTTTCCTGAGCCGTGGTGAGGACGGTGAAGTTGGGGGTGTCTCTCTCGAGTCAAGCGTCGCACCCTAGGTCAAGGTATGATTTTCGCTTTCCTGTGATTCCATGAACAACTTTCAAAATTTCGCTCGATGGCCACTTCGGCCGATTTCCTCTGGAAGGTTGAATAGGAGAAAGGCATTTTCTTCCTTATTGATTGGTGGGGTTGCAATGATGACAGCCGGTCAATGCATCGGTACGGCGGGCGAGGTGATCGTGGATTCCGAAAAGGCGGTAGTGTTTGAACCCGAGTCGTCACGCTTTTCCTTCAGTGCCGGAGCTTCGGTGCGAGCCATTGGGGCCGACTTCCGGCAGGACGGGCATTCTTCTGCCATTGATTGGCTCCGCGATTCGGGCCTTCACCCAGGACGGGGCGATGTGGGGATCTTTCGTGGCGGACGACGAGGCGAAGTCGTCTATGACGATGGTTCCGTAGGCCCTGGTTACGAGGCCGTGCCGGGGCTCTCGCCTGATGGTACCGCTTATGGCTCGATCGATCAACGTTCCCAGGTCATCCATACCGGGCGTGCCGACGTGTTTGGCGACCCTATTTTCGCGTCTGCCTTTCACTCCTACGATCTGGACCCCGGTCGCAGTACCCGAAACTCTTCGGATGACGCAGTTGCGGCGGGGCCCTATTTCCAACTGAGCTACGGACTCTTCGATGATGGTGATTCCGTGGTCAATGCGTTCCTCGGTTGGAGCCGGGTGGAGACCGACCATCAGACCGGTGCCCAACAAATTCTTTCGATCGAGCGAACGGACTATCAGTATTTCTACGATACTGTCCTCGTGGCACCGCTGCCTGGGTTCCCCTACGTGGACCCGGCTTCGTCGGGGGGCCTTGGCACCTTCATCATCGATTCAAGCAATCCGGTGATCGCCGGACTCGGGAGAAATCCGTGGAAGGAAACGAGTGCCCCTCGCGTGGTCGCGATAGCGATGGCACGCTCGGATCTCGATGTGTCCCTGAACGAAATTCCGATCGGATTCGAGGTCGGGAAACGTTTCGGAAGGATCGAGTTGCTTCTCAGCGGTGGAGCCAGCCTCAACGTGATCGGCTATGATCTCGACAGCAGTCTCACCTGGCATCGGCGTGGAATGTCCAACGTGACGCAGCGATGGAGCAACAGTGGATCGGCCGTCAAAGTCGGCCTTTTTGGAGGCTTGGTGACCCGGGTTCCCCTCAGTGAGGGTGGGCGGGTGTATTTGGAAGCGCAC
>JAUIGT010000223.1 GCA_030432615.1 Verrucomicrobiia bacterium | reverse complement strand
TCCCCACTTCCTCGTTGTCCACGCTCCCCCGCCGTGATACCGCTGTCCCATCATGACGAAAAGCCAGAACCTCTCCCACTTCCTCCAGTCCGACGGCCGCACCGTCATCGTCCCCATCGACCACGGCACCGCCATTCCCGTGCCCGGGATGGAGGACACCGGCGGCCTCATCGAGACCCTCGCTCCGAGCGCCGACGGATTCGTCGTCAATCTCGGCGTCGCCCAGGCCTTTCGCGACGTCATCGGGGAAAAAGGCCTCTGCCTCCGCACCGACTGCTACAAGCCCGTCCACGGCGACAATCCCGACGAGGGCGCCTACCGCCTCTACGGTGCCGACGAAGCCTCCGAAGTCGGCGCCCACGCCATGATGAACATGCTCTACCTGCATCATCGCAACGAGGCCGACATCTTCCGCGAGTGCGCCGAACTCATCGCCGAGAGCATCGAGGCCGAGATCCCCGTCATCGTCGAGACCCTGCCCTTCGGCATCGGCCGGCCCGACGACTACACCGTGGAGAACATCGGTTTCGCCGCCCGCGCCGCCGCCGAACTCGGAGCCGACATCGTCAAGACCGCCTACCCCACCGGCGCCACCGGCGATCAGTTCAAAGCCATCGTCGATTCCGTCTTCGTCCCCGTCATCATCCTCGGCGGCGCCGCCATGGGCGACGACGCGGCCCTCCTCGGCATGGTGAAAAACGCCATCGACGCCGGAGCCGCCGGCATCGCCGTGGGCCGCAACGTCTGGCAGCACCCCACCCCCGGAAAGATCACCGCCGCCCTCGCCGCCGTCGTCCACGAGAATGCGAGCGTCGAGAGCGCCATGAAGCTGCTCTGAAACCCGGAGGAACGCGCTCCGTCGCGCCCATACGCTGCCGTGTGTCCGTAGCATGGCTTTCCAAGCCGTGCCTGTCCGGACGGAACTCCGATTCCGTCCCCCGAAGCCCCCCGCTGCCTGACTCGCGGGATGCAATCCCACGAGGACATGCACGGGATGGAATCCCATGCTACGCGCCCATCGACGATCCGGCGGAAGAGATGGAAATCGTTCCCCATGACGCGAGACTGCTTTCCACCAGGTACTTGCGTTTATGGCCAGGGTGAGGGCGTTCGCCGGGCGCCGCGATCTCGGACCGGCTCGCCCGTTCATCTCACCTCTGCCCCCGGGATCACATTCCCTGGACGCACATACTCCGCCAGCGCGGCCAGCCGTCGGGCCGTTTCCCATTTCAGCGCCCGCAACATCAGCGGCTCGAGCAGCCATCGGAACACGCGGGGTTTGGCGGAAAAGTGGAACCGGTAGGTCAGGGTCGAACCGTCCTTGTTGTCATCGTGACGAATCGAAGCGGAAAAACCGGCAAACAAGGGAGGTCGATTCACCAGCGTAACCGCCGCGATTTCCGGAGGCCGGAAGGTGATGTAGCGTGTCTCCAAGCCGAAGATGCCAAAGAAAGGGCGCCCCACGCACAGCGACGTGGCGCCTTTTTCCGCCTTTTCGCTTCCACGGGTCAGCCTGGCCTCTCTCAAGAGTGTGTCCCACTCGAGTCTGCGCTCATAGTCGTGAAGCGTCTCGAACACCGCCCGTGAATCAGCCGGCATTTGTTGGGTGACAACCGCGGCAGGCATGGGCGACACCAGCGATTTCGTGTTCCGATTCTCCGGGAAAGGCGTCCCGAACGAAGAGCCCCCCGTCCCTAGAACAGCCGCCCATCACTCCCCCATCGCCCGCGGGGAAGGTCGTGGAAATTGATGAAGACGCGGTCGCCGGGTAGGGCGAGGCGCTCGACGGTGAGGTCGTGGAGGGTCCGGTAGAGCTCGGGGACGCGCTCGTCCTCCAGTGCCAGGGCGGAAAGCTCCAGCATGGCGCAGGGGGCGTCGTTGCCACCGAAACTCATCACCTGGGGCTGATGCAGCGCGGTCATGACCACGGACTCCGGCTTCCCGAGCTGGTTCGCCACCAGGGTGGTCGCGGCGTGGAGGTATTCCTTGGCGTGCCAGCCGCCGATGGCCTTGCTGGTGGTGACGGAAAGATAGGGCATCGACCAAGGTCGCACGCCTCCGAACAATGCGCGAACGGAACGTCGAGAGCGAAGCATGGAGCAGATCGCATTTCCCAGATCGCGAATCGCAGATCGCACCCCCCGCTTGATCCCGGCGGGAACGATGCTCCATTCTTGGCTCCCAACCCGTTTCCGGTTCCTCCTTTCACTCCCGTTCCCGCACGCTCATGAAATCTCTCTGGTCCGACAAAGAAGCCAAGCAATTCAAAGGCGATCTCGGCAAGCGCGTCTACACCTCGCGGCTGCTCGGCGCCAACCCGGAGCTGGTCCTCCACGGCGGCGGCAACACCTCGGTGAAGGTGCGGGAGAAGGATTTCTTCGGCGACGACGTCGATGTGCTCTACGTGAAGGGATCGGGCTGGGACCTGGGTACCATCGAGGCGCCCGGCTTCGCCCCGGTGCGCATGGACGCGCTCCTCAAGATGGCGGAACTGAAGGAACTGTCCGACGCCGAGATGGTGAAGCAGCAGCGCGCCGCGATGCTCGATCCGGGCGCGCCCAATCCGTCGATCGAGGCCATTCTGCACGCGGTCATTCCCCAGAAATTCGTCGATCACACCCACGCCAACGCCGTGGTCGCCCTGACCAATCACAAGGGCGGGCGCCAGACCATCGAGGAGGTCTACGGGGATCGCATGGTGGTGATTCCCTACGTCATGCCCGGCTTCGTGCTGGCGCTGGAAGTGGCCAAGGCGCTGAAGAAGGTCGATCCCACCGAGATCGACGGGCTCATCCTCATGAACCACGGGATCTTCACCTTCCACGACGATCCGAAGCGCAGCTACGAGCTGATGATCGAGCACGTCACCCGCGCCGAGAAGTTCCTGGCGGAGAAATGCGGGAAGAAATTCTCCCTGCCGAAAGCGAAAGCCGAGGAGGACCTCGCCGGTCTCGCCGAGATCCGCAACCGGGTCGCGAAACTGCGCGGCGTGCCCGTCATCGCCAAGCTGGACCAATCGCCCGAAGCAGTCGGCTTTTCCTCCCGTGACGATGTCGCCAAGCTCGCCACCCGCGGACCGCTGACACCCGATCACACCATCCGCACCAAGCGGATTCCCGCCGTCATCGGCAAGGACATCGGGCAGTCGCTCGACAAGTTCGCGGCCGACTACGCGAAGTATTTCGAGAAGCACAACCAGGGCGAAACCATGCTTTCGCCCGACCCGCGCTGGGTCGTCTGGCCCGGCAAGGGCGTCATCAGTTTCGGCGCCACGGAGAAGGAAGCCGGCGTCATCCAGGACATCGTCACCCACACCTGGCGGACCATCCAGCTGACCGAGGAAGCCTTCGAAGGCGGCTGGAAGGCGCTCCCGGCCGGGAAGCTTTTCGAGATCGAATACTGGGAACTGGAGCAGGCCAAGCTCAAGAAGGGCGGCTCCGCTCCGGTTCATCAGGGCAAGGTCGCGATCGTGACCGGGTCCGCCGCCGGGATCGGATTCGCCTGCGCCGAAACCCTCGCCGAGCAGGGCGCGAAAGTGATCGGGCTCGACCTCAGCCCCGAGATCGAGGAGCAGATGGCCTCCATCGGCGGCATCGGCAAGGTGGTGAACCTGACCGATGACGCGGCCACCATCGCGGCGATCGAGGAGACCGTCCGTGACTTCGGCGGAATCGACATCGTGGTCAGCAACGCCGGCATCTTCACCGCCGGCGCGTATTTGCCCGACATGGAACAGTCCAACTGGGACAAATCGATGGCGGTGAACCTGACCAGCCACCAGAAGCTGCTCAAATACACCATTCCCTACCTTAAGAAAGGCACCGGTGAACCGGCCATCGTGCTGGTCGGCTCCCGCAACGTGAACGCGCCTGGCGCCGGCGCCGCCAGCTACTCCTGCGCCAAGGCCGGCCTCACCCAGCTCTGCCGGGTAGCTGCGCTGGAACTCGCGCCCGAGGGCGTGCGCTGCAACATCATCCACCCCGACGCCGTCTTCGACACCAAGCTGTGGACGCCGGAGAACCTGAAGCGTTCCGCCGAGCGCTACGGCATGACGGTCGAGGAATACAAGACCCGCAACCTGATGAAGACGGAGATCAAGTCCAAGGACGTCGGCCGCATGGTCGCCGCCATGGCCAGCCCGCTCTTCGGAAAGACGACCGGCGCCCAGGTGCCGGTCGATGGCGGGAATGATCGGGTGATCTGATCGCCCGACTCATTCCATCATCGCCGGAGAAGAATCCTCCGGGTAGGCAGACACTCAGGGCGTCTCAATTCCGGGGCTCTTTGTGATATTGTTTGCTGGACTTTCGTGGAATTCGTTTCGTAGGCTCCTGAGAAGTCTTTCGAGGGGAATCATGAGAACGAAGCGGTCCACCTTTCCGCGGTCTTCGGTCATCTTGTGCGTATTGCTGGTCTTTTCCGGGATCTTCAGCGCAAAAGGCTTTTTTCCGAATCCGACGACCATCTGTATTCGGGAGGGGGACGAGGTCACCGTGCGGCAGGAAGGCCCCGGGGGCGCCACGAAGGCGCGATTCAGTATCACCCAGATCAACAATCCGCACCCCGAGATCGCCAGTTCTCCCGATTCAAACTCGCTCCCGATCAAGGCACTGACCGCCCCGAAGCTCCGAATCAAGGGCGAAACCGTGGGCACGGTCATGATCGGAGTGACGGGTACCTACAATGGACAAACGGTCTCGGCGGTGATCACGGTGAAGGTGCTCCCGAAGACGACCTCGTGGTCCGAGGTCTACGGTGGGGCGCAGGCGGGAGACCCGGTGAGCACGGTGACGGGAGAGTATTTCGGCAGTGAGGGAGTCGATCTGGATCTGGGCGGGCCGCTTCCCCTGTTTTTCGCCCGCTACTATGCCTCGCGGCTCGAGAGCGACAATCAGGTGCATGCTGCCCTGGGCCGGAACCGTTCCCACAACTTCGCCTCCCGGATCGAACAGGCGGCCTTCGAGCGTTACCACGTCATCTTGCCCACGGGAAAGGTGCTCGCTTTTCAGAAAATGGGGCGGCGCTGGGTCCAGGAATCTCCGGTCGGACTCGTCTACCAGTTCATGCAAACGTCGAGCGGATTTCTCCTCGGCGATCCCGTCAGTCACCAGATCTGGACCTACGACACCGACGGGCGCCTCGTCGAGATCGCCGACGGAAAGGGCAACCTGCTGACTCTTTCCCACAACTTTTCCGGTGAACTGACCGGTGTCGCGGACGGCCTGGGACGAACGCTCACTTTCGCCCACACTGGCGGAAAGATCACCAGCGTCACGGATCATACCGGGCGGCAGGTGACCTTCGCCTACACCGGGGAGGACCTGACGAGTGCCACGGACGTCCTCGGCGAGACGACGACCTACGCCTACGATGGCAACAACCTGCTGGAGTCCTTCACCCGGCCCGAGGGAAACACACCGTTTACCCAGGTCCATACCTCGGGCCAGGTCACCAGCCAGACCGAGCGCGGGACCGATGTCAGCCTGCTCAATTACGCACCGAACGTCACCACCTACACCGATCCCACCAGCGAGACGATCGTCGATACCTACAATGCAGACACCCAACTGATCTCCCACGCCGACGAATCCGGCAATGAGATCACGATGACCTACGACGCAGAGGGGCGGCGCAGTTCGGTAACTGATCGCGAGGGCGACACCACCCTGATCGGCTACCACGCGCCCACGGGGCTGCCGTTCATCATCACCAACGCCGAGGGGAAACGGACCGTCATCTTCTATCGCGCCCGTCGGGTCTCGGGACTGACCTTCTACGACGTCTCCCGGACCATCGCGCCCGATGGAGGAGCCCGTTCTTTCGTCTATGACGCCAAGGGCAACCTCGTCCGGTTTACCGACGAAGTGAGAAAGACATGGCGATTCACCCACAACGACAAAGGGCAGGTGCTGACCGCCACCAATCCGCTGCGGGGCGTCTCGACCTTCACCTACGACGGTGCAGGGAACCTGGCCAGTTCGCAGGATCCCGACACCGGGGTGACGACCTACGACTACGACCCGCAGAATCGCCTGGTCACGGTGCACCATCCCGATGCCTCCACCGTGGAGATCGACTACGATGCCCGGAACCGGATCACGATGATCACCGACGAGCGCGGCAATGCCTACTCCTATGTCTACGATGACAATGGCCGACTCACGGACGTGATCGATCCCGACGCCAAGACCTCGAGTCTCGCCTACGACACCCTGGACCGGATCCAGCAGGTCACCGACCGTCTCGGGGCCATGAGTAGCGTGACTTACGATTCGCGCCACCTGATCGACGACTTCACCGACGGGAACAACAACACCACCGATTTCCAGTATGATGCCCGGCGGCGTCCGACCATGATCGTCGATGCCGGTGGAAAGATCTGGGGCCAGGCTTTCGACAAGGAAGGTCTCCTGATCGGGTCGAGCCCACCGGGGAAACCCGCGTCCTCCATCCAACGGAATCACCTGGGGCAACCGATCCAGATCAGCGATGGATTGAGCAATACGGTGATCCTCCGGCGGGATCCACTCCAGCGGATCACCGAGTACTTCGATCCCGCGGGACGATCCACCCGGTTCACCTACGACAAGAAGGGGCAACTCACTTCCGTCACCGAGCAGGCCTCCGGAACCGCCCTCTACTCCTACGATCCCCTCGGGAATCTCGTTCAGATTCTCGACCCCAACCGCCGTCCCTGGCGCTTCTCCTATACCAGCGGGGGGCGCATGGCCTCGCGCGTGGATCCCCTCGGCAATGCGTGGAGCTACACCTATGACAATCGGGGACGCCCCGACCAGGTCAGTTATCCCGACGGAACAACGCTGGATTTCACCTTCGACGCGGCGTCCAACCTCGCCCAACTGCAATTCTCCGGAGGACCGACCCTGACGCGAACCTACGATGCGCTCGACCGTCTCGAGACGGCCGACGGGCTCGTTTTCTCCTACGACTTCGAGGGAAGAATCACCAACATTCTCCAGAATACGGTCAACTTCGGCGCCACCTGGGATCCGGGGGGGCGCCTCGACACGGTGACCTACCTGGACGGCTCCCTCATCGTGGACTATGTCTATGACACGCGCAACCGCCTGACCCAGGTAACGGACAACGTGTCCGGAGCTCAGATCGATTTCACCTACGATGATGCCGGGAATCTCACCGGCATGGTGCGCAGCAACGGGGTCAACGCGGTCTTCACCGTGGATGATGCAAGCCGATTGTCGCGGATCCAGGACGGAACCTTTCTGGACCTGCTTTACGGACTCAATCCGGCCGGCGACATCGTGTCCCTGAACTACACGGCACCCGTGGTGCCAGGGCCGGGCACTAATACGGAGACCTTTCGGTTCGGCCGCGCCTCCGAGATCACCAGCACGGGATTTGCCTACGATCCCCGGGGGCGCCTTACCGCGAGTCCCGGCCACAGCTACCAGTGGGACGGCGCCGATCGGCTGGTGGATATCGATGGAGTTACCCTGACCTACAACGGGCTTCACGATGTCGTCACCCGAACCGTAAGCGCCGCCACCACTCGGTATTCGCATCACTACGCCATCGGACTGGCCCCCGTCGTCCATGAGGATCCAGTATCGGGACCGGGGCCGGAGCGCGCCTACGTGTGGACGCCGGGCGGACGACTCCTCTACAGTATCGACCTTTCCACCAACAAGCCGAGCTTCTACCATTTCGATCACATCGGCTCCACCCTCGCCCTCACCGATGAGACCGGCATGGTCACCGATGCCTACGCCTACGGCCCCTACGGTGTGATGCTGGCGCACACCGGGAGCAGCACCCAACCGTTTACCTATATCGGCGCATTCGGAGTTCGACAGGAGGGGCACCTGCACCAGATGCGGGCCCGCTACTACGATCCGGAGACCGCTCGATTCCTCTCACGGGACCCCCTCCCCCCCCGGCTCACGAACCTTGAATCGCTCAATCCCTACCAGTACGCATCGGGGAACCCCCTGAGATACCTCGATCCTGAGGGAACCGACGAGAAAGGAAAGGATGCAATGACTCTAAACCTCGCCGGACAGGCTCCCCTCACGGCCTTCGCCGTGATCTTCGGAGCTTACTTCGATGAAAAAGTGGGAGGGGCGGCAGTCGAAGGGATCTTCAATCGCGGCCTCGTCAATGTGGCCCCGCCCATCGAAGACTCTCTCGACCCACCCGGCAAGCCTACCGGTGCGGGGCACAGCCAGGCGACAATCTTTCTACCGCTCCCGGAATCCCCCCGCTTCGCTCCATGCGAGGCTGTGGGAGGCGCACCGCAGGGCTGGAACCGGAGTGGTTCGTGCGATGCCTCCTCCCTCGACTCCTGCGATTTTGGACTCGATCGGAACTCCGGTGCGTGCGCCCTGGGACAAGACTTTTTCTTCCCCCCCAACAGCTGCGGCTTCCCCGATTCCGGCTCCGCCTTCACCGACGGGTTCCCCCCCACATGCGATGCCGGCGCCTTCCAGAACAATTCCCCCATTCCCGGGAGAGTGTGGATCGATGACTCGACCAGGATTTTCGGCAATCCCTCTCCTCCGGCCATCGACATCCACATTGAAGCCCCTACCTCGGCCATCCAGGGAACCTACCAAGTGATACTCCCTGAAGCCAAACTCCAGACCATTTCTCCACTTGCCCGTTGAACGCTCCGATTTCCGCGATGAAACACTCCGCACCAAGATTGTCCTTTCCGCTCCGGATCTCGGAACACTTCCTCTTCCCAGCCATCCTCCTGTGGCTCGCAGGGATGCCCGTGGCTCAGGCGGCGACCTCCACGCTCAACTTCCGCTATGATAGTTCCGGTCGCCTGACGACAGTCAACTACCAAGCCGTGACCGACACTCGCTTCTCCTACGACGCCAACGGCAACCTCCTCTCCCGCATCACCTACAACGAGTTCCTGCCAGCGTTGGCCGGAAACTACCTGGGCCAGATCACGAACTCAGTGACGCCCGGTTTCGACAATACCGGGGCGCTCAGCCTGAGGTTGCTCGCCAATGGGCGGTTCGTGGGCTCGCTCCTTATCGGTGATCAGCGATTTCGCTTCAGTGGCACCTTCGCTCCCGACGGGACCACGCCCCCAATCCTCCTCGGTGGACTGACCCTGAACCTCTACCTCAACGTCGGCGATCCCAAGGGCGTCATGGTGGGTAGCATCAGCGACGGCAGCACCTTCTCTTCCAATGTGCGGCTGGATATCGCGGGATTTCATCCCCGAAGAAATCCTCCCCCAGCGGGCCTCATCGGTTCCTACACCGCCGCCCTCGCCAATCCCTTTGTCCCCCCCTCCATCTATCCGGAGGGCGACGGATATCTCCTCGTCACCGTCGCCCGCAATGGTCGCCTTCGGGCACTCGGCCATCTCGCGGACGGTACCCGTTTCGCCCAGGGATCGGTGCTCATCGGCCCCGAGGGAGGC
>JAUIGT010000222.1 GCA_030432615.1 Verrucomicrobiia bacterium | reverse complement strand
GAGAAATCGTTCGATTTCTCCCGGAGCCGGCACCGACGCCCTCGCGCGTCTCTGGGATGCCGCGGACGGTTTCCCCCGCGCCGTGGTGGCGCCGTTTTCCATGGCCTCCCGGTGCCGGGAACAGCGCGAAGCCCGCCAGCCGAGGATCAGCGAGAAGGCGTGCGCGCCCGAGTCCGCGGGAAATGGTTCCCTCGCCGATCCCCTCGCCGAGATGGTCGCCCTGTGGCGGGCCGAACTGAAGGACCCGACCCTGGGGCCGGACGACAATTATTTCGACCGGGGCGGCGACTCGGTTTCGGCGGTGCGCCTGTTGGCGGTGATGCGAAAGCGGTTCGGACGGACCCCGCCGATGTCGCGGCTGCTCAGCGCGCCGACGCCGCGCAACCTGGTGGCCGCGCTCGGTTTCGGAGACCAGGCGGCCGAAACGCCCGCGACCGCCTCCTCCGTCGAAGAGCCGCCACCCTGGGTGGTTCCCTTGGCGCGACCGGAGACGGAGACGAGCGCGCCGATCTTCTGCTTCCACGCCATCGACGGGGGCGTGGTTTTCTACCGCGATCTCGCGGAACGTCTCGCCGTCGAGGGACGGGCGGTCTACGCGGTCGAGAGCCCGCTTTTTCACGATTCCGGGGAAACGATTCCGGAGACCCTGGAAGCGGCGGCGCGCCGTTATCTCGACGCCATCCGGATGGTGAGTCCGGAGGGACCGCGGGTGTTCTGCGGGTACTCCTTCGGCGCCCTGGTGGCCTGCGAAGCGGGCCGGATCGCCCGGGAGGAAGGGGAAACGGTGGAATCGGTCATCATGCTGGACATGTTCAATCCCGCCTCGGTGAGGATCGTCGGCAACGTGGAGCGATTGCGGCGTCACTGGGAAAGCAGCGCACCCGCGCCGTTCGCGAAACGGGTCGGCAGTCTCGCGTGGCGGGTACTCCGGCTGGCGGGGTGGATGTTTCGCCATGCCGCCGTGCACGTCGGGGAGCGCTACCTGTGGCGGGACGAACTCCGGCAGAAACGCGCCCTGGCCAGGCGTGGCTACGAGAACCTGATTCGCCACCACGTGCCCGGAAAGCAGGAAAGCCGGACCCTGCTCGTGGTCACGGAAACGGCCTGGGACAAGTTCGAGTATCCCGACGACTTGCGGGGCTGGCGCGGCCGCCTGAGGGGTGAGGTGGTGCTGCGTCATGTCGGAGGCACCCATCTCGACGTCTTCAAGCAGCCTCACCTCGACGTTCTCGTGAAATGCACCCGCGAATTCCTGAACCGGGAAATCGACTCCACGAGCCCGCTGCCGCCGGCAAACCGGAGTGTGAAAGCGGAGGCGGTCGTCCGAGCCTGAGCCCCGCATGAACCGTCGCGCCTTCCTTTCGCTGACCGCCCCGGGCCTGCTCGGATCCATGGGAACTTCGCTCGGGCGAGGCGCGCCAGCAGCAGTCGATCCGGTGCATGTCAGCGCCTGCTACTATCCCTGGTACGACACCGACGGGCGCCACTGGCGGGAAGGCTACGACGGGATCGACCGTGACGACGGGCCGGAGCTGGGCCTCTACTCGTCGCGTTCCCGGGAAACGATTCGCCAGCACATCGCCTGGTCGCGGGAGTTCGGAATCGACAACTGGATCTGCTCCTGGTGGGGGCCGCTAAGCTGGGAGGACGAAACCCTGCGCACCTGGGTCCTGCCCGAGATCTCGCGCGCCAACGAGGACGCCGCGAAGCGTGGCGAAACGCCGCTGACCTTCTGCCCGCTCTACGAAGCCGGAGGACTGCTGGGGCTGGATCCCGAGCGCGGGATCGAGTTCGGCGCCGTGGAGACGGAAAAGCTTGCCGAGCATTTTCGGCACCTGGCGCGGCATTTTCTTTCCCATCCCGCCTGCTACCGCATCCAGGGCCGGCCGGTGGTCTACCTCTACCTGAGTCGGACGTTTTCCGGTGACTACTCGCGGGCATTGGCCAGGGCGCGCGTGGTGACGGAAGCCGCCGGCGTGCCCGTCTACCTGGTCGGCGACGAGGTCTTCTGGGGCAAGCCGGACCGCGCTCGCATCCGGGCGCTGGATGCCGTCACCAGCTACAACATGCACGGGCCGAAGCGTTTCTCGGGACAGACCGATTGGACAGGGTTCGTTGCGGAATCCGACAGGGTCTATGCGGACTACCGCGAGGTCGCGGCTTCGGAAGGTGTCGCTTTCATTCCCGGGATCCTGCCCGGTTTCGACGCGCGGGGGCTCGGGCCGGAGAATTCCCACTACGTCATTCCCCGGGTCCTGAAACCGGGGGGCGATTCCGTTTCGTTTCTCAAGGCCCAGGGTGAACTGGCAAAGGCGCACCTCGATCCCGAATTGCGGACGGTGGCGATCACGTCCTTCAACGAGTGGCACGAGGGCACCCAGGTCGAGCCCAGTCGGGGCGCGGGCAAGGCCGCCGGCGTCACCGTGCGCCGGATGTTCAAACCGGAAGCGTGACCTTTCCGTCCAGCAGCACCACGGCAGCGGAATACCCGTGAAGGGTTTCGCAGTGGGGAAGCGGATGAACCACGTGGCGGGCGGAGATTTCCGGTGAATCGAGCCAGCGGATCGCGGCGGCGGTGGACGAACCCTCGCGGATCGAATCGGGAATCTCCAGCCGGTCGGGCGCGACGTGGAGGCCGGTGCCGATCGCTTTCAGGAAGGCCTCTTTCGCCGTCCACAGTCGCAGAAGAGCCCGGGGAAGTTCGGCGGCGGGCAGCGCGCGAAAACGCGGGAGTTCTTCCGCCGAGCAGATCGTGCGGGCGCATTCGGGAAGATTGGTCTCGCGGGAAATGGCCTCGAGATCGACGCCGACGGGGATGCCGCCAGTGATGGCGAACAGCACGCGTTCGCCGCTGTGCGAGAGATTGAAATCGAGGTCGGTGACTTTCGGATCGTCAAGTCGCGGCTTGCCTCGATCGTCAGGCACAATGCGAATGCCGGCGGGATCGCAATCCAGGTAATGTCCCAGCACCCGGCGCAGCAAGCCGCGTCCGACCGCGTATTTGCGGCGATCCTTTTCGAAATGAAAGGCCGCGCCGCGTTCTCGTTCCGCCTCCGACAGGGTGGGGAGGAAGACGTCCGGATTGTCGTCGAGCGAGGCGATCCAGAGATCCACCGCACCGGGCCCGGGACGCGGGGGCGTGCCGGGCAGGCGGGTGATGTCTTCGATCCTGGGAGGCGTGCGGGCGATGTCCAAAGGAGAGAGCTTACACCGTCACCGGCGAGATCGCTTCCCGGAAACGTGCAGCGAAGCGGTCGATGTTCTTCTTGTCGAAGATGGTCACGTGATTGCCGGGGACATCGATGATGTCCACGCCGCGAGATACGAGCGATCCCCAACCGTAGTCCTCGCCCAGGTCGAACTTGTCACTGGCCTGCTCGGCGCGAAAGAGCGTCAACTTGCCGTCGAAGGGCTTGGGCACGTAGTTGTCCATGGCGCGCTCGTAGGACATGCGGATCTGGGCCTGGCGGAGCCAACCGGTGTTCTTGGAGGGAGGCAGGGCGCGAGCGGCGGCCCCTTCCATCTCGAACCATACCCGATAGGCCAGGCCGGAACCGACCCGCTTGCTCAGCTTGCCGATCTTCTCGACCACGCCGGCTTCCTCGTTGCCGCGCTTCTGCCAGTTGAACGCCACCCGCTCGGCGAGGCTGAACTTTCGGATCTTGGCGGCCGGGTTGTCGGTGTCGACCAGGCCGAGGAAGGCGATCTCGTCACCTTCGACCGTCAACTGGTGCGCCATCTCGTAGGCGACCACGCCGCCGAAGGAATAGCCGCAGAGCAGATAGGGACCTTCCGGTTGCACTTTGCGCAGCTCGGAGATGTAGTGCGCGGCCGTGGTTTCCACCGACTCCTCGGGAATCGGTCCACCGGCAGTGAGGGCGGGAGCTTCGAAGGCGTAGAAGGGGCGTTCTTCCCCGAGGCGTTCGGCGAGGTTGCAGTAGAAGAGAATACCGCCGTCACCGCCATGCACGGCGAAGAGCGGCAGGCGATGGCCTTTCGGCTGGATGGCGATGGTGGTTTCCGCCAAGGGGGAGGCGGGAGCGGTGGACAGGGGAGAGGCGGCTCCGCGATCGGTCGGGACGGAGGCGTTTTCAGACTCCGATTTTTCCTCGTGACCATTCACGCGAGACTCTTCCTCGGCGGGAGTCGATCTCGCCTCGATGGCGGTATCGATCGCCCGCGCCAATTGGCGGATCGTGGGTGCCTTGAAAAGGGTCGCCAGCGGGAGGGAGACTTCCCATTTCTTCTGGATACGCGAGAACAGGCGCATGCCCAGCAGCGAGTGGCCACCGAGGGCGAAGAAGTCGTCGTCGAGGCCGACTTCCTTGAGCCGGAGCAGTTCCTTCCACTTCAGCGCGAGTGCTTCCTCGGTCGGCGTGGGCCCGCTTTCTTCGGAGGCGACAGCGGAGAGTTCCGTGATCGGGGTCTCCGGGATCGGGAGCGCGCGCCGGTCGATCTTGCCGTTGGCGTTGAGGGGCAGTTCGTCGAGTACGACGAAGCGGGACGGCACCATGTAGGCGGGAAGCTTCGAACGTAGGAAGTCGGCCAGTTCGGTGTTCCCGATCGATTGTCCGGACACCGGAGAGACGAAGGTGATCAGCGACTTGCTGCCGGAATCGTCGCCGTGGGCGATGACCTTGGCCTGGCGCACCTTCGGAGACTCGAGCAGCTGGCTTTCGATTTCTCCCAGTTCGACCCGGAATCCCCGGATCTTCACCTGGTGGTCGATACGACCGAAGAATTCGATCTCGCCGTCGGGCCGAAAGCGGCAGAGATCGCCGGTTCGATAGAGGCGAGCACCCGGTTCGTCGCGGAAGGGATCGGCAAGGAAACGCTCGGCCGTCAACTCGGGGCGGTTCAGGTATTCGAGGGCGAGTCCGTCGCCGCCGCAGCACAGTTCTCCGGGAATGCAGGGGGGCAGCGGGTTGCCTTCGGAGTCGAGAATCCAGACGGTGTTGTTGGGCAGGGGGCGGCCAATGGGCAGGGGCATGCCGTTGAAATCTTCCCGGGTGACCCGATGCCAGGTCGTGAAGGTGGCGTTTTCGGTCGGGCCGTAGCCCACGAACAGCTCGAGATCCGGATGGGCGTCGAGGACGCGCCGAGCATGTTCGGGGGAAACCACGTCCCCGCCGGTGAAGAGACGTTTCAGTCCGGCGAAGGCGGGAAGGTTTTCCTCGATCATCAGCTGGAAAAGGCCGCTGGTGAGCCAGAGCGTGGTCACGCCGCTCTCGCGCACACGACGAGCGATTTCTTCCAGGTTCACCGGACCGCGCGCCGGCAGGGCGACGGTGCCACCGTTCAACAGGGCGCCGTAGACTTCCAGCAGGGCGATGTCGAAGGAAACACTCGAGTAGTGCAGCGTCGTCTCCTCGGCGCCGAGTTCACAGACCGGGGACTGCCGGACGAGACGAACCGCGGAGCGGTGGGGAAGCAGAGCTCCCTTGGGCGTGCCCGTGGATCCGGAGGTGTAGAGGACGCAGGCGGGCGCGCCCGCATCCACGCAAACGGCGGAAAACTCACCGCGCGGCGCGGCGGAAATCATTTCCTCGGCCACGACCACGGGAGTGGCTTGGGGAAGTCGACCCGCCATGGCCCTTGCGGCGATCACGAGATCGACGCCACTGTCTTCGATGAGAAACTGGATGCGTTCCGACGGATATTCGGGATCGATGGGCACGTAGGCGGCGCCGGTTTTCAGGACCGCGATCATGGAGGCGATCAGCTCCGGGGAGCGGTCCAGGAAGAGGCCGATCCGGGTGAGCGGCTTCTCGGATTGGTGCTGCAGGTGCGCGGCGATGCGGGACGTGAGATCCTTCAGTTCCGCGTAGGAGATCTCCCGGCCTTCGAATTTCAACGCGGTCGCGGTGGGATGCTCGTCGGCGACTTCTTCGAACAGTTCCGGAATGGAACGTTCGCGGGGATAGTCGTTGGCGTTGTCGTTCCAGGTTTTCACCAGGTCGAGCTGCCAGTCGGACATGGACGAGGCCAGGCTGCCGATGGTGACGTCGGGATCGGCGACGAGTTTCTCCAGCATGGCCCGCAGGCTCGCCAGCCAGTGGCGGGCGGTTTCGCGATCGTAGAGCGAGGTCTGGAAGTCGAAGCGAAGCTCCAGGCCTTCTTCGCTTTCCAGCGCCTTCAGGAAGAGCGGGTTGCCGGTGAAGTGGCGCTCGACCTCGGTGACGGTGGTCGCGAGGCCGGGGAAATCCTCGTAGCCGTCCATGCGCTCGAGGTTGAAGACGGCTTCGACCAGGGAACTGCGCCCGACGGAGCGGGAGAGGTTCAGTTTCTTGATGAGACGGCCGTAGGTGTAGTCCTGGTGCTCGAAAACGTCGAGGAGACGCCCCTGGAGATCGGCGAGGAACTCGGAGAACTTCCGGTCCGGGTCGAGGTCGGAAACGAAGGGCAGGAAATTGACGCAGTGGCCGACGAGTCCCCGGTGGCCCTCGCGATTCTGTCCCGCGACCGGGAAGGTCACCGCCAGTCGGTTCTGGCGGCTGAGCCGATGAAGCAGGGCCTGGTAGGCGCCCATCAGCAGGGCGAAGAGGGTGCCGCCGGACGCGCCCGCGATGCGCTTGAGCTGGCGACAGGTCTCGGCATCGAGCTGCTCGGCCACGGTGTCGGAGAGGAAATCAGGTTCCTCGGTGGGCGCGTGATCGACGGGAAGCGAGAGCGGCGGAACCGGCTCGGCGAACTGGCTCAGCCAGAAAGCCTCGCTCGGGTTGTCTCCGTTGGTGGTCTGCTCGCGCCACGCGGCTTGGGCGGCGTAGTCGCCGAACTGGAGTTCCGGAGCGGACAACTTGGGCGTTTCCCCGTTGGCGTGGGCGGCGTAGAGGCGGCTGATCTCGTCGATGAGGACGTTGAAGGACCAGCCGTCGCAGACGAGGTGATGCGCGTTGAGCACGAGGGTGTGATCGCGGTCGCTCCTGCGAACGAGCGCGGCGCGGAGAAGCGGACCGTTGGCCAGGTCGAAGGGCGTGGTCTGCTCGCTTTCGAGCAGGGCCTGGAGCCGGCGTTCGCGTTTCCCGGCGTCGAGTTCGCGGAAGTCGTGCTCGGCGATCTCCAGCTCCAGCGTCGGCTGGATGCGGAAGCCTTCGCCATTGGGCAGGAAAATGGCGCGGAGGGCGTCGTGCCGATCGATGATCCCCTGGAGCGCCTCTCGCAGCGCGTCGGAATCGAGTTCCCCGGAGAAATCGAGCGTGTTGACCTCGTTGAAGCAGAGTGATGCCTGCTCACTGACCTGGGACGCGAGCCACACCTCGTGCAGCGGTTCGGTCATCGGATAGATCCGGCCGGTCTCGTCCCGGTCCGAATCCGCCGTTTTTTTTTCCGCGGGTGACTCGTCGGAGTTCTCGTCGGTCAGGAGACGCGTGGGTCCCGTGAGACGGGAGCCGTTGAGATGGGGAACCGGCAGGTGAGCCGGGCGAACGAGGAATCCACCTTCCTGCAGTTCGGCGACCGATTCCGCAAAGGCGCTGATGACGTAATCGACATCCTCGTCGCTGTGGGCGGCGGTCATGTAGGTGGGGAAGCCCTCCAGCAGGAAGACGCCCTTCTGCCGCAGGTGGAAGAAAAGCAGGTTGGCATACTTGTGGCCTTCCTCGGCGCGGACAAACATCTGCGAGCCGAAGTTCGGCATCCGGAAGGGGGCCTCGTTTTCCACGAACATGCGATCGACCGAGCCGGCGAGACGGTTGGCGCGCTCGCGAACGGTGGTCCAGAACTCGGGAGACTGGTCGCGGAGGAAGAGCAGCACCTCCTTGGTGGCCGCCATCGCCAGCGGGTGACGGACGAAGGTGCCGGCGAAGAAGGTGACGCCCTTCTCGGGGAAGGAATCGTCGCCGTACTGCCAGGTGCCGCCGTCGAAGGTGTCCATGTATTCGGCCTTGCCGGCAACCACCCCGATGGGCATGCCGCCGCCGATGACCTTGCCATAGGTGGCGATGTCGGCCTTCACGCCGTAGAACTCCTGGGCGCCGCGAGGACCGGTGCGGAAACCGGTGATGACCTCATCGAAGACGAAGACGGTGCCCGATTTCTCGGTGATGGACCGGACTTCACGGATGAACTCCCTGGGCTGGAATTCCGGGCGGCGGCTCTGGATGGGCTCAACGATGACGGCGGCCAGCTCGTGGGCGCGGTCGCGAATGATCTCAAGGGCCTCGTCGGTGCCGTAGGGCAGGACGATGACGTCCTCCACCGCGCGGAAGGGAATCCCGGGTGCGATGGGGAGGGAACGTCGGCGGTCGCCCTCGCCGACGGCGCGGACCAGCATCTCGTCGAAGTTGCCGTGGTAGTCCTTGGTGAAGACGACGATCTTGTCGCGGCCGGTGACGGTCCGGGCCAGGCGCATGGCGGCCTGGACGGCTTCCGAACCGGTGTTCACGAAGCTGGCGCGCTCGTTGCCGGTGATATCGCAGAAGAGCTTGGCGGCCTCCATCGCGGTGACCGACTGCGGGCCGACCTCGACTCCGCGGTCGAGTTGCTGGTGGAGGGCCTTGGTGACGAAGTCGGGCGAGTGACCGAGGAAGTTCGGACCGAAGCCGTTGAGGAGGTCGATGTATTCGTTGCCGTCGATGTCGAGCAGGCGGGAGCCTTTCGATTTCTTGACCGCGATCTGGTAGATCATTTCCTTCCAGTTGCGGTTGAAGCCCGCCACGGTGCGGGGATCGGCGTACCACTGGCGATATTTCGCGGTCAGCTCCTTCGAGGTACGGGTTTTCTCGATGTACTTGGCGATCAGTTCATCGAGATGGCGCTGCTGCTGTTCGGTCAGGGTCTCGGCATCGCGATTGATGCTGGTGGAGGGAGCGGAAACGTCGGACGAAGAGGACGACGAGGCGGCGGCGGATGGCTTGGACGAGGAACCGTTCACTTTCGATTTCTCCGGAGCGGCCGCGGGCTGCTTCGCTTCGGGCGCGGGAGCGGGTGCCGTAATCGGAGCCGGAGCCGGGGCCTCGGCGGGAGCTTGGAGCTGGGGAGCGGGAGCTGGAGCGGCAACGGCCGCGCCCTGGAGCATGGCGAGTTGCTGGCGCATCAGCTCGATCTGTTGGGCGACCACGTTTTCGAAGCCGTGACCGTTTCCGTTGATGACAGGCGCGGGTGTCGCCATCGTCGGGATCGGCGTGGCGACGGGAGCGGGCAACGCCGCCGCAGCGGGAACGGGAGGGGCGGCCACCGGAGCCTGAGCCGGAGCCGGAGCGGTGGGAGCCGGGGGCGTCTCCATCACGGGAGCCGGAGCGGCAGCTTTCCGGTAGCGATCCGGGGCGAGCGTGGCATCGAGGTGGCCGACCATGGCATCGATCGTGGACACCTCCGCCATCAATTGGCGCATGGTGATCTCGGTCCGGAACTCGTCCTGGAAGGCCTTGCTCACCTGGGTCAACAGGAGCGAGTCGAAGCCCAGTTCCAGGAAGGTGGCGTCGCC
>JAUIGT010000221.1 GCA_030432615.1 Verrucomicrobiia bacterium | reverse complement strand
CCATCAATCGTCCAGGGGTTATTGGAATTTGGTATTACTCCAAGGCGGCAGCCGCCTTGGATTTCGCTCTTCCGGGAGCGGAACTATCCACCGCCCTCACCGGAGCGCAAGCGCAGAGGAAATCCTCCTTCCGAAAGCCACCTCACCTGACTTCCAGCCAACGGTCCCACCCTCTTCACTCCACGACTCAACCCTCTTGACTCAGGTCGAGACGGTGGAGCCGGCGGAGGAGAGGTCGGTGGGGGGCTCGGTCTCCTTCGGGGTGCGGGCGCGGGCGCCGTTCTCGTTCCCGGCCTTGGCGGGATCGGGCAGGAGGAGGCCGATGACGACCATGAGGACGAAGAGGGCCAGCGGGGCGAAGGCGGGCGCCCAGGCGAGGGTGCTCTTGAAGACGATCATGCTGGCGGCGAAGTAGAAGAAGCCGCCCATGAGGGCCCAGGTGACGGCGCGTTTCCGGCTGCCCTTGAAGGCGTAGGCGGCGATGGCGGCGATGATGGCGAAGCCGAGCAGGCGCGCCCAGAGGGGCCACCACTCGATGTAGCGGCCGCTCTGCACGGTGGCGATGACGCGGGTGAGCAGCTCGGATCGGGACAGGTCGCGGGCGAGGGTGTCGAGTTCCTCGGTGCGGGCCTCGGAACGGTCGTTGCCGATGACGACGAGGTTGGTCTTCAGCGAGGCGAAGGCGTCCTCGAGATTGGCGAGGAGTTTCTTGATGGTCTCGTCCTCGTCGCCGGTGAGGGCGAGGTGGAAGGCGGAGATGGAGGGATAGTAGGAGGTATCGACGCCGGAGTGCTCGTAGACTTTCATCCGGCCGCGGGTGTCGATGGGAATGCGGTAGGCTTCGCCGACGAGGACGACGGGATCGGCGGCGGCGGGCGGCAACTGGACGCGGATCTGGTCGAGGGGGATGCCGGCGTGGTTGGCGAGGGCGTGGAGGATGAAGGAGGGGATCACTTTCTCGCCGTGGCGGGCGACGAGGTTCACGTGGCGCTCGCGGGGATCGTCGGGATCGCCGGCCAGTTCGATGCCGGTGAAGGCGGGCTGGCCGTTGGCCAGCAGCTGGGAGTTGGGCGCGGCGACGACGCGGGTGATGGGGGTGAGGGTGGCCACGTCGCCCTCGATGGCGGTGAGGGCGGGAAATTTGGGCTCCTCCTCGGGCGACTGGGGCGCCTGGCCGTTCTCGGCGACGGCCCCGAGGGTGAGGGGCGGAAGCGGGAGGGCGGCCTCCTTGAGCAGTTCGAGGGTCTGGTTGATGGGTTCGTTGGGATCGAACTCGGGGGTCGGCTCGAAGGCGACGGTCTTGGGATCGAAGTTCTCGACGAAGCGCAGGATGGTGGCGTAGTCGGCCTGGGTGAAGGAGTCGCCGATGGCGGGCTCGTATTCGTCGTTGATGCGGACGAGGGAGACGGCGGGCTCGCTGATCTTCTCGGGCGCGTTGGCGACGCAGAATTCGCGCCAGGCTTCATTGAGGCCGTCGGCGAAGCGGAAGCGATGGGAGTGGGCGTCCCATTCACCCAGCGCCACGAGAACGGCGCCGAGCACGAGGAAGAGGGTGAGTCGATGTCGCATGAGTCCGAAAAGTCAGGGCTTCCTAGTCTAATCTGGGGGGAGGATCAATGGTCGCGATGGGAGAAATTGGCAATTGGCGGCATCAGGGGAATAGGCGCAACCGACCGTGTGCGAACGGTTTAGCGGTTTTTCTCAATCGATCCCGTCGGCGTGGACCCGGAACAGGTGCAGTGGCTTGGACCGGGGATCGAGGGCGATGTAGTTGGAGCCGCCCTGCCAGTGGTAGATGTCGCCGTAGATGAGGTCCTCGACGGCGTAGCGCTGGCCGGGATCGATGCCCATGGCCTCGAGCGGCAGGTGGATGGTGCTCTCCTGCCGATTCTGGGGATCGAGATTGACGACGGCGACGATCTGGTTGGAGAGGTCGTCGGTCCACTTGCGGTAGGCGATGACGTGGTCGTTGTCGGAAGGGACGAAGGCGATGTTCTCGTAGGAGCGCAGGGCGGGCTGCTCGCGGCGGATGCGATTGAGCCGGCCGAGGAAGCCGGTGATGTTGCCGTCCTGCTCGAAGTCGCGGTCCTTGAGCTGGTATTTCTCGCTGTCGAGATACTCCTCGCGACCGGGCAGGGGCTCGTTTTCGCACAGTTCGTAGCCGCTGTAGATGCCCCAGGAGGTGCTGAGGGTGGCGGCGAGGGCGGCGCGCAGCTTGAAGGCGGCGGGCGGCGCGTGCTGGAGATGGTAGGGCAGGATGTCGGGAGTGTTCGGCCAGAAGTTGGCGCGATAGTAGTTCCGCATCTCGCCCTGGGTCAGTTCCAGGGTGTAGTCGGTCAGTTCCTGCTTGGTGACCCGCCAGGTGAAGTAGGTGTAGCTCTGGGTGAAGCCGACCTTGGACAGGGCCTGCATCATCTTGGGCCGGGTGAAGGCCTCGGAGAGAAAGATGGTCTCGGGCTGGACCTTCCGCACCTCGGCGATGAGCCACTCCCAGAAGGACACCGGCTTGGTGTGGGGATTGTCGACGCGGAAGACGCGCACGCCCTTGTCGATCCAGAAGAGAACGACGCCGAGCAGCTCCTGCCAGAGTTCCTGCCAGTCGTCGCAGTGGAAATTGATGGGGTAGATGTCCTGGTATTTCTTGGGCGGGTTCTCGGCGTACTTGATGGTGCCGTCGGGCCGGTGAAAGAACCACTCGGGATGGTCGCGGACGTAGGGATGATCGGGCGAGCACTGGATGGCGAAGTCCATGGCGATCTCGATCCCGAGCCGGCGCGCCTCTTTCACCACCCACCGGAAATCGTCGATGGTGCCGAGGGCGGGCTCGATTTCCCGGTGACCGCCGGCGGGACCGCCGATGGCCCAGGGCGAACCGACATCGTCCGGCTCCGCGTTGAGGGTGTTGTTCTTCCCTTTCCGGAAGGTCTCGCCGATGGGGTGAATGGGCGGGAAATAGACGATGTCGAAGCCCATCTCTGCGGCCGCCTGGATGCGGGGAAGGCAGTCGCGGAAGGTGGAGTGCTTGTCGATCCGGCCCTCGGCGTTGCGGGGGAAGAACTCGTACCAGGCGGAGAACTGCGACAGCTCGGGCTCGACCAGCAGCGGCAGCACCGGATCGTGGCAGGTCGACAGGGAGCGATTCGGCCAACGGGCCAGCAGGGCCACGGTCTCCGGATTCTCGAACAGGTGCGGGACCTCGGGTGCCGGCGTCTTCATGAGGCGCTCGACGAGTTCATCGATGGCCTCGGCATCGGGCCGGGAACGTCCGCGAGCCGCGCGGTCGGCGGCGAGGTTGAGAATGACGCGGCCTTCCTCGATCTCGGTGCTGAAATCCGCCTGGTCGCCGGTGAGCCGGCGCTCGAAATCGTGCAGCCAGGTGAGCACGTCGTCGGCCCAGGCCTCCACGGTGAAGCGGTATTCGCCGGGCTCGGTGGGCGCCATGAACTCGCCGCGCCAGCGATCGTTATCACCCTGGTGCAGCGGCCGTTCCTCCCAGGTGCGGGCACCGCGTTTTCGCCATTTCACCACCGCGGCGACGACGTCGTGTCCGTCCTTGAAGATGTCCGCGGAGACCCGGACGAGTTCGCCGGCGACGCGCTTTGCCGGGTAGCGTCCGCCTTCCACCGAGGGCGTGACATTGGCGATGACGACGGTCGCCGGGCGCGCACCGAAGGAGGCGGGAAAACTGTTGCTCTTGCCCATGGATTCGGGCTCAGGCTACACTCGTTTCCCGGAGACTCAAGACGGGAGCCAAGGCAGGCGCGGCGCCCCGGTCGATGGCGATTTCGCGCAAGCGTTTCACCGCCACCGGGATGTGGCGGAGAAAGTCCGGCTGGCCCTTGTTGAGTCCGAGATTTCCATAGGCACCGAGGGCCTGCATGAGCCGCTGGCAGGCGCATCGATCGAGTCGAGCGCGGAAATCGGACCAGGACTCGGTGCCGCCGGCCTCGGCGCGCAGGTCGTGATAGAACCGAGCCAGTTCCTCGCGGTGTTCCGGCGCCAGCTCGACGTAGGGGTCGTAGAGCAGCGAGGCGAGGTCGTATTCCGGCAGGCCCCAGCGCAGGCCCTGGTAGTCGATGAGCCAGGCGGCGCCGTCGCGAATCATGACATTGGACGACTGGAAATCGCGATGCAGGAGCCGGCGCGGTTCGCACGCGAGGCCCTCGACGAGGGCATGGAGATCGTCCGATTTCCTTGCCTCGGCCAGTTCCGGCTCGGAAGCCGCGCTGAAGTTCGCCGCGAAGTGCTCGAAGAAGTAGTCCTGCTCCCACTGGTAAAGGGCGGTGTCGAAAGGCGGTTCCAGTTCCGGGAGGCCGTCGATGGCCGGACCTTCGGCGACGAGATGCAGGGGCAGCACCGCCTTCAACGCCGCCTGGTAGAGCGGGCGGCGAACCTTCTCCCAGTCTTCGTGCTGGAAGGATGCCAGGTCGATCGCACCGAGATCCTCCTGCCAGAGCACGTGCTGGTCCGGATCGGCGGCGAGGATGCGGGGCACGGGCACCCCGAGACCGCGCAGGCATTCCGTGATCTCCGCGAAGCGTCCGTTTTCCCGTCGCTCCAGCGAGTAGTGCATGGCGAAGAGGGTCGAGTCCGCGACCTGACCCTCTTTGGTCAGCCGAAAAAAGCGCCGCCCCGAGCCCGTGCGATCGATGACCTCGATGGAGAGCGCCCCCGCCTCCCGCCAATCCGGAAAGGTGGCGCGGGTGAGGGATTCGATTTCGGCGGGATCCATGGATGATCGGGGAGGAAAGCGGGAAATATCCGGGCGATTCCGGGGCGAGCCAAGGGATTTTCGTGGAGCTGTGATCGTGGGGTGGCTCTCCAGAGCCGCCTCTCGTTGGGCGGAAAAGACGACTCGGGAGAGTCGTCCTACGTGATCTCGCCCCGATCGAGACTTCACGATCGCGGAGAATTGCGGCAGGATCGGGGTCTTCATGAAAAACGACACCCCTTCCCTCCCCCGCTCCTCGTCCCGTCGCCGCTTCCTCGGCCAGGCCCTCGCGGCGACCGGCGCGAGCGCGATCGGTTTTCCGGCCGTCCTCCGAAGCGCCTCGCCGAATTCGAAACTCCAGGTCGCCAGCATCGGCGTCGGCGGCATGGGCGGGAACACCATGAAGAGCGTCGCCAGCCACCCGAAGGTCGCCATCACCGGACTCTGCGATGTCGAACAGCGGACGCTGGGCGTGGCCGCGAGGAATTTCCCCGATGCCGTCGCCGTGACCGACTGGCGCGAACTGCTCGCCGATCACGCCGACAAGTTCGACGCCGTCACCATCGGCACGCCCGATCACATGCACGCCGCGCCCGCCGTCACCGCCCTGCGCGCGAAGAAGCATCTCTATCTCCAGAAACCGATGGCCTCGACCCTCCACGAATGCCGAGTCATCACCGCCGAGGCGAAGAAGGCCGGCGTGACCACTCAGCTGGGCAACCAGGGGCGTTCCACCATCGAGAGCCGACTCGCCGTGGAACTCATCCAGGGCGGCGCCATCGGGAAGATCAAGGAGGTCATCATCTGGGAAAACAAGAACCTCAACTGGTGGCCGAAGAACACCGAACTGCGCGACGAACCGGACCCGGCGCTCGCCGGTTTCGACTGGGATCTCTGGCTCGGCGTGCGTGATCCGCGCCCGTGGCTGGAAAACACCTACCACCCCAAGGCGTGGCGGGCCTGGTTCGACTTCGGCGTCGGCGAGATGGGCGACATGGGTTGCCACCACTTCGATCCCACCTTCGACGCACTGAAACTCACCGCCCCGATCAAGGTCCGCCAGAACGGCGACGGCAGCAGCGGCCCGCTCTGGGGCAAGCGCCGCCAGGTCGAGCTGGTCTTTCCCGGCAGCGACGTCACCGCCGAGGACACCGTGAAGGTCACTTGGCACGACGGCGATTACCGGCCCGACGCCTCGAAGATTCCCCTGCCCAAGGACATGCCGGAACTCTGCGAATCGGGCACCTGCTGGATCGGGGAAACGGGAACGATCTTCAAGAACTACCGCGGCGGGCGTCCCATCGTGTTGCCCGAGGAGAAATTTCCCGCCGAGAAATACCCGGAGGATCCCGCGCCGCTGAATCACTACCATGGCTGGGTCGATGCCGTCATGGCCGGGGAAAAATCGATCGCCGATTTCCGTCACGGCGGCCCGCTCACCGAGACCGTCCTCGTCGGCGCCATGGCCGACCGTTTCCCCGATCAATGGCTGGAGTGGGACCGGGAAAACCTCGCCTTCACCGGCAACGAAGCCGCCACCGCGCTCGTGAAACGCGCCTACCGCGACGGCTGGTCGGTGCCGGGGCTGGGGTGAGTCCGAGCAGCATCACTGCACCTCCAGCAAAGTCCGCGTCACCTTCGCCAACACCGCCTCCACCGTGGGCGCGACGCGGGAGACGCGGCCGACTTCGTAGCCGCCCTGGCCGTAGGCGATCTCGGTGCCGATGTAGCCGGGCCCCTGGTCTCCGTAAGCGGCCACGGCGACGAAGTCGTCCGGACGCATCGCCTTGGCGGCGAGCTGGTATTCGACGAAGAGTTCACCGGGGAAGAAGAGCAACCGCGCTTCTCCGAGGCGCAGGCAGTTGATGTCGATCTCGGCGCCCTCCTTCCAGCGACGCAGGAAGACGGCGTCGCGGGCGGCCCGGATGCGCGTCCGGACATCGACCTCGGGATCGGTGAGCTGGGCGACGAGCTCTTCCTCGGTGTAACGACCGCTCCAGGGCAGCGAGGCCGGCGCCACCGTCCAGGCGAGGTCCTCGGTCTCGAGCGCCCGCTTTTCCTGTGCCTCCCAGGCGGCCTTCATCCCGGCGTGCATGCGATCGACCAGGGCGGCGCGGGCCTCGGGGGAACCGTCGTTGTATTTTCCCGCGGCCACGTTGCCGCCGGCGCCGTCGAAGTGGACGTGGAGCACGCCGGTCTCCTCGCTGCGTCGATTGCGGGCGAGACCGACGGTGTCGGGCGTGACGCCGCCCTTGCCGTAGTAGCTCTGCGGATGCGAGGCGTAGAAGGTCAGCACCGCGAGGGCCTCGTCGCCGTTCCAGAAGCTGACAAGGTCGAGTTCGGGATCGATGGTTCCCTCGGGAGCCGCGACCGCCTCGGGATTGCGGCAGGCACTCATCCGGGCCAGCGCGAGTTTTCCATCGGGGCCGAGGATCCGCCGGTTGGAGGCGAATTTCTCCACCACGCCGCTGCCCAGTCCCAGGTGGGTGACGGGGGCGGCGGCAGCCAGGGAATCACGGAGGGCCGCGGCGGCAGCCTCGATGGCGCGGCCATGGGCGGACCGCAGGGCCATGGAATCCGGCAGATTCTCCTTCTCCAGCATCTCCAGCGCACTGACGTCGTAGCCCGGTGCGTCGTGATTGTGGATCGTGTGGACCGACACTCGGTCGGGCGTCGTCCCGGCGGCCCCGGCGAGCGCCTTCCGCCAGGCATCGTGGCTGGCGTTGTAGATGCCGACGAAATCGGCCACGCAGAGCACGATCGGTTTTTCGTCGCCGCCGGGGATCAGCACCACGCCGCGGGCGGTCAGCGGTTCCTCGATGTTCGCCGCGGGCTTGATGTTGCCGTTGCAGAGTGGCGAGCCGATCGGCGGCGTCACGTCGGCGACGAAGGAGGCCAGGCGCAGTTCGCCGGCCTGGCTCGGAAAGGCAAAGGCAAAGAGGCCGGCGAGGATGAGTGGGAGGGAGATTCGAGAGGTCATGGCGAATCGGATCGGGGTCTCGGTTTCGGGGGCTTCACTCGGCGACTCGCTCCAGGCCGGCCGCCTCATCCGGTCGCGCAAGCCGGAGCACCCCGCGGTGGCGTCCCTCGGGCGTGCGCGGTCCCTCCGCAACGAGGAGCTTTCCCGGGGCGATTCCGACGATGCCGAGCGAGGCATTGAACTCGTGGCGACCCAGCAGCTGGAAATCGGCGTCGGTCTTCAACAGGATCGCCGGTGACCCGTAGCAGCCGAACCACCAGGCGTCGTCGTGCCAGGCCGCCGTCTGGATGCCGAGCCGGGTCCAGCCGCTGGCGACGACGTGTTTCTTCACGAAGCGGAACTGCTCGTCGTATTCGTAGACGTAGTTTTCCTTCACCCCGTCGGGCAGCCCTCCGACCACGAAGAAATGGCCGTCGCGCACGTCCATGCCGCCGGCGCCGTGGAAGACCTCGGGCACGGCGTGTTTTTCGAGCAGCTTCAGGGTCTTCGGATCGTAGACGTAGATCCACGAATCGGCGTTGCCCTCGGGATCGTTGAAGCGGCCCAGGTTCACCGCCACGTAGACCTTGCCGTCGTGATGGCAGAGATCGCCCTGGTGATTCTCGGCCTCGACGGAGACCTCCACCTGGCCCTTCGCATCGGTGCGCACGATCGTCGTCGTGAAGGACCAGAAGATCGCTCCCTCGCCATCGGTGGCCACGCCCTGGAGATGATGTCGGTAGTCGCCCTCGCATTCGATGGGGACGTGGGCGGAGAATTCGTCGGCGAAACCGGTGTCGGAAGTCAGGAAAAGAGAAGCAGCGGCGGCAACCAGGTAGACTGCGAAAAAACGGGAGTGCATACCACGAGATTCGCCCGTTCCCCGCCTCGATGTAAAGCCTCCCCGCCCCACGCGATCGAGACTCGGTCCGGGAACTTCCAACGCCGAACGCTTTCCGCGGGCACCGAACGAGAAACGAGACATCTCTTCGATCCCTCGAAGTTGAAAGTCGGAAGTTCCACCAGCCCGCGACTTTTGCGCCTAGCACGTAGGCCTGCGACTCCTGTCGCGGCAGACCGAACGTTGCCAAGCAGCCGCGACAGGAGTCGCAGGTCTACTTCTTTCCCCACGTGCCACGCTCCACACCAAGCAGGCGCATTCGCGCATGGGTTCGCCCTGTTTCGGGAGGTCACCGGCGGTTATGATAACAATCCGATTTCATGAAAAAACCGACCGCTTTTCTCCCCAGTCTCGGCTTGGCCGCCTTCGCTCTCGCCTCGCCCTCCCTCTTCGCCGCGCCCCCGGAATTCCGGTGGGAGGAAAAGGAGATCGACCAGATCGAGATCGGCTACGGGCTGCAGCTCACCGACATCGATGGCGACGGCAAGACGGACATCGTCCTCGCCGACAAGAACACCATCCAGTGGTATGCCAACCCGAGCTGGGAAAAGCACGTCATCGCCCGCGACCTCACCAAGCGCGACAACGTCTGCGTGACCGCACGCGACATCGACGGCGACGGCAAGTGCGAGATCGCCGTCGGGGGCCAGTGGAACTTCCTCGAAACCCGCAAGGACGGCGCGGTCTTCTACCTGGTCGCGCCCGAGGATCGCACCCAGATGTGGAAACCGGTCCCCCTCCCCCACGATCCCAGCACCCACCGCATGCACTGGGTCAAGGGCGCCGGCGAAAACGTGTATTCCCTGGTGGTGAAACCGCTCCGTGGGATGGGCTCGATCGACGGCGTGGGTCCCGGAATTCGCATCCTCGAATACTTTCCT
>JAUIGT010000220.1 GCA_030432615.1 Verrucomicrobiia bacterium | reverse complement strand
GAATCGCGGGCTTCGGTGGAAGGAGGAACCCCGTTGAACCTCCTCGAATTCGAGATCCGTCCGCAAGATGCCGGAGCCCGCTTGGTGGGCCAGTACCGTTTGGGAACCGGTAGTCGGGCATCGGTGGCTCTCCTCCTCGGCATCATCCTGTGCGCCGGGATCGCGGGCACCGGTTTCCTCCTCTGGGCCGCCGCGTTCGGCGCTTGGCGGGAGGGAGGGGAGTATCGGTTCCTGTTTCCTCTGATTCCTCTCGTCGGCACCGCCGGGGTGCTTGCGATATTGCATCATGTCGCCCGCATCGACCGGACCCGCATCGATGCCTTTCTCGACCGGGCTTTCGATCCGGGAAACGAAGCCTGAAGAGATCTGCTCGTGACTTCGTGTTCCCGACCGTGATAGACTCCCCGTCCCTCCCTTTTCGAAACCATCCATGAACCGACGTCATTTCCTCCGTTCCGCCCTCGCCACCTCGCTGGCGCTGCCGTTTTCCGTTCGCGCCATCGAAGCCGACAATCCCTACCGCAAGAACATCGGCATCCAGCTCTACACGCTGCGCAACCAGATCAGGGAAGACCTGCCGGGAACGATCAAGGCGGTGGCCGAAGCGGGCTATCGACAGGTCGAGCCTTACGGATTTCCGGATGAGACCGCGCGCAGACTGATCGAGGCGGCCCGGGACAACGGGATGGAGGCGAACTCCTCGCACTTCGCCTGGGAGTCGGTCACCAATCCCGAGAAGAAGGGAGCGCCCGAATTCAAGGCCATCCTCGACCAGGCGAAGGAAGCCGGGCTGAGTCACCTCGTTATTCCTTATCTCCATGCCGACAACCGCAAGACCCTCGACGATTACAAGCGGCTTGCCGATCGCTGCAGCGCGGCAGCGGTGGCCGCGAAACAGGTCGGCGTCCAGCTTTCCTACCACAATCACAACTTCGAGTTCCAACCGCTCAACGACGAGGGGAAGACCGGCTACGACGTATTCATCGAGTCGTTCGCGCCGGAGATGGAGTTCGAGATCGATGTCTTCTGGGTCAAGGCCGGCGGGGTCGAACCGGCGGACCTGATTCGCAAGTTGAGCAACCGGGTTTCCCAACTCCACCTCAAGGATCTCAAGGCCGGCATCGACCTGCCCGAATTCGGCAAGCTGCCCGACGACGCCTTCCAGGAACTCGGCGACGGGATCATTCCCATGGAGCCCATCCTCGAGGCCGCCGCCGAGGCCAACGTCGCCCACTGCCACGTGGAGCAGGACCAGTCGCCCGATCCCATCGCCAGCATCGGCCAGAGCATGGACCACCTGAGGTCTCTGTGAAGAGAAGGAGTTCGGAAACCGATATCGCCATGAAACGTCGCCTCCTCCTTCTCACCGGACTTCTCCTCGGGCTCGCCTCGGCGGGCGCCGGTTTTGCCCAGGAATCGAAACCGTTGAAAGTCTTCGTTTTCGCCGGACAGAGCAACATGGTCGGGATGAGAGGGGCGGCCGACGAATTGCCCGAAGCGATGCGGTCACCGAACCCGAAGGCACTCTTCTGGACCGGCGAAGGTTGGGAGCCGATCGCCCCGGGGGTGTCGGAAAAGAAGGGATTCGGTCCCGAGATCGCCTTCGCCCACGCCTGGACCGAGCGCACCGGCGAGACCATCGGCATCATCAAGCACAGTGTCGGTGGCACCTCCCTGGCGACGCAGTGGCTGCCGGAGGCGAAGAATTCCCTCTACGGGAAACTGGCGGCCAAGGTCGAGGCGGCGAAACAGAGCCGGCCGATCGAGATCGTCGGCATGCTCTGGATGCAGGGCGAGCGCGATTCCCGCGATCCGGAGATGGCGAAGGCCTACGCCAAGAACCTGCGTCACCTCATCGAGACGGCGCGGAAGGACTTCGACGCGCCGGAGATGGTTTTCGTGGCCGGGCGGGTGAATCCGCCCGAAGGAAAATACGTTGCCCGGGACACCGTGCGCGCCGCTCAGAAGGACCTGGATCTCGACGGTTATCGCTGGATCGATTGCGACGATCTCAGCCTCGGCCCCGACAATCTCCACTACGACACCGCCGGTCTGGTGCAGATGGGGGAACGTTTCGCCAAAGTGGCGGCGGAAAAATAACGATCGTCGCAACGATGCCTTCATCCGATCATGTGACGCCCTTGTGGTGGGTCGAGGAGGGCAAGTTGGCTGGGATGCCAATGCCGTGGCTTCATCCACTACGCAGGGAGAATCTGGGAGGCGCGATCGATGCTTTCGATGACGAGATGGCTTCCCTGTGGGATGCCGAAATTCGCTCGGTGGTTTCTCTGTTGAACATTCCCAGCGATCGAAGCGTGTATGAATCGGCGGGCTTCCGTTTTCTTTGCCTTCCGATTCCGAACGGCGGGGCACCCTCCGACAATGAGTCGATTCAGGCACTACAGGAGTTCTATCACTCTTCGCCGAAGGCGTTGGCAGTTCATTGCGAGGCGGGGCTGGGGCGCACGGGCACCGTCATCGCGATGTTCCTGATCAGCGAAGGAGCGAATCTCGATGACGCGATCGCCCGGGTTCGGTCCGCCGAGCCGGCAGCGATCGAAACGGCTGCACAGCTGAAGTTCCTCGAGAGCTTTGAAAGGGAGCACCGGCGATAGGACGGCGAGGCTGTTCCGCCGGGATCGTGGAAAACGGGAAAGTGCTCGCTTTGCCAAGGCGGCGGCGAACGGGTCGTAGGATGGCTCTCCAGAGCCGTCCCGTTTGGCCTCGCACCGACCGCTGTCCGAACCGACCAGGCGACTCGGGAGAATCGTCCGACGGAATCCTACCCCAACGCGATCTCCACGAGCGGGCGGACCGGGATCCCGTGCTCGGCGAGGTAGTCCTTGGCCTGGGCGACGGTGTATTCGCCGAAGTGGAAGATGCTGGCGGCGAGGACGGCGTCGGCCTTACCGCGCTTCAGCACGTCCACGAGGTGATCGAGATTGCCGGCTCCGCCGCTGGCGATCACGGGAATACCGACCGCCTCGCTGACGGCGGCGGTCAACTCGATGTCGTAGCCGTCCTTGGTGCCGTCGGCGTCCATGCTGGTGAGGAGAATCTCCCCGGCGCCGCGGCGATCCATGTCGGCAGCCCAGGCCACGGCGTCGATGCCGGTCGGCTTGCGGCCACCGTGGGTGTAGACCTCCCAGCCGCTGCCGTCGGCCTTCCGCTTGGCGTCGATGGCGACCACGATGCACTGCCGGCCGAAGGCGTCGGCGCCGGCGGACACGAGTTCGGGATGGGCGACCGCGGCCGAGTTGACGCCGACCTTGTCCGCGCCGGCCATCAGCATCTCGCGCATGTCCTCGACGGTGCGAATCCCGCCGCCGACCGTGACCGGCATGAAGCAGCGTTCCGCGGTTTCGCGGACCACCTCGACCATCGTCTTCCGCTCGTCCGAGGACGCGGTGATGTCGAGAAAGACCAGCTCGTCGGCGCCCTGGTTGTTGTATTCGACGGCGCAATCCACCGGATCCCCGGCGTCGCGGAGATTCACGAAATTCGTGCCCTTCACCACGCGGCCGTCGGTGACGTCGAGACAGGGAATGATGCGCTTGGTCAACATGAGGAACGTCAGACTCCTACCCCACCCGCGAACAGGCGTCAAAACCCCTTCAATCCCAGTGATTTCGAAATAAATTCATTAAGAAAGCTGAATTTTCTGGAATTACTGATAAATTAGTGATAATTCCCGTATCCTCTCACTGCCGAACCATGAATCCACTGGCCCACTCACTCGACGAAATGCTTCCCGAAAGCTACCGCGACGGATCCTTCGATCTCGTCATCCGCGACGCGCACTCGGTGGCGATCTACTGGGATCTCGCCCGGACCGCCGAGCCGCCGCACGAGGGATCGCGCCTCTGCCTGCGTTACACCAACGCCGCCGGTGAGACGGACACCCTGATCCTGCACCACCAGGCCGGTCACGTGCTGGTGCCGCTGACGGGCGAGGGCCGCTGGTACAAGTTCACCCTCGGCTGGCTGGATTCCGAAAAATTCCTTCGCATCGCGGCCACGACCGCCGAACTGCCTCCGGTGGTGAATGGCGATCGAGTCACCAAGGCCGCCGCCCCGCGCCCGACCAGCTCCAATTTTTCTCATCGCGGATCGATCTTCCTTCCGCTGGCGATGCCGGTCGAGCGCCGCGGGTTCAGCGCGCCGTCGTCCTTCTGATCGGTGTCCGAGGCCGGACCCGACGGAGCGCGAGGACGGGCGCGGTCGCGGCGCTGAGAGGTTGAAACGGGAAGGGTTTCCGTTTCGTTGGGGAGGTCGATGAGACCGGTCTCCGCCTTCTCTCCGCCCCCCATCTGCAGTTCCATGCCCCGACCGAAGAAGCAGCGCGCCGACCGCCGGGAAAAGGGCGGAGACTCCTCACCGGAATCGCGCCCTCATGATGCGCTGGTCGAGGAATTCCTCGAGTACCTCGCGGTCGAGAAGAACGTCTCCCACCGCACCCTGAGCAACTACGCCCACGCGCTTCTCCGCTGCCGGGAAAGCCTGGGTGGGAAAGGCGGGTTCGACTGGAAATCCCGCACCGCCGATGATTTTCGTCGCTACCTCTTCGAGTGCATGAAAGGTGGCTGGGCGCGCGCCACCATCCGCCTGCATTTCGCGGCGCTGCGCAGCTTCTACAAGTTTCTCTGCCATCGTCGGGGACTGCCGACCAATCCGCTGGCCGATGTCCAGCTGCCGAAGGCGGAGAAGAAGCTGCCCGTGGTCCTCACCATGGCCCAGGTCGAGGCGCTCCTCGAGATGCCCTTCAAGGCGCCGCACGAGAAACAGGCGCCCGAGTGGATGCCCTTCCGGGACGCCGCCATCCTGGAGCTGTTCTACAGCAGCGGCATGCGTCTCGCGGAGCTGGCGGCACTGAATGTTTCCGACTTCGATTTCTTCAACGAGACCGTCCGGGTCTTCGGGAAGGGTTCCAAGGAGCGCATCTGCCCCCTCGGCAAGCCGGCTGTCGATGCCATCCACCGCTATCGCCAGCAAGCCAGGGTGATGGAGGGACCGCTCTTCCTCAGCAAGCTGCGAAAGCGCCTCTCGACCCGCGGCATTTCCGACCTGGTGAAGAAATACCATGGGCTCGCCGGCATTCCAGTGAATGTCAGCCCGCACAAGCTGCGCCACAGTTTCGCCACCCACCTGCTCGACAACGGCGCCGACCTGCGCAGTGTCCAGACCCTCCTCGGCCACGCCAGCCTTTCGACGACCCAGATCTATACCCACGTCTCCATCGAGCGGATGAAGAAGGTCTACGACGAGGCTCATCCTCGGGCGTGATAGCGGTATCGAATCGCCCGGGGGCAGGCTCTCGAGCTCCCATGATCTCCGGTCGATCTTCGCGGCTCCTGTGGTAACTTCCGGAATTCGATTTCCGTCTCTCCCGAATCCCGACCCAGCCCGACCTTTCCTCCCTGCCGCCGATCGACTCCATGCAAGCCGCGCTCGACTTCATCATCCAGCACTGGCGCCACGGGCTCGAGATTCTGCTGCTCTGGTTCATCATCTACCAGAGCTACCGCTACTTCCGGGCCACGCGTGGGGCGCGCATCTTCACTGGCCTGGTGGGTGGGTGGATCGCCCTGACGCTGCTCTCGGGACTGCTCGACCTCAACGTCATCGGCTGGATCCTCGAGAAGATCGCCGTCTTCCTCGCCGTGGCCCTGGTGGTCATTTTCCAGCCGGAACTGCGTCGGGCGCTGGCGGAACTCGGCAGCCACAGCTGGTTTTCCTCCTTCGGCGGCGCCGCCCAACGGGAGTTGACGGAGGAACTGTGCGACATCGTCCGCATTCTTTCCCGCAAGCGCATCGGCGCTCTCATCGCCATCCAGCGGGGCATCGACCTGAAGCAATACCTGGAGACCGGCGTCAACCTCGACTGCCACATCGCCCCGGAGATCATCCAGACGATCTTTCATTCCGGCACGCCGCTGCACGACGGCGGCATGATCGTCCGCCTCGGTGACGAGCGCATTCTCGGGGCCGGTTGCGTCTTTCCCCTCAACCAGCGCGAGCTGGGAGATCGCGCCATCGGCCTGCGCCACCGGGCCGCCATGGGAATCACCGAGGAATCCGACGCCATCGCCATCGTCGTCTCCGAGGAGACGGGTGGCATCTCGATTGCTCACGAGGGTACCCTGGAACGAAACCTCGAGGCCGACGACCTTCAGGAACGGCTCACCGAACTGCTCTTCGAATCCGACGGCGAGGAGGAGGACGAAGAAGAGAAAACCCGGGAAAAGGCCGGCGCCTGAATTTCGTTCCGCCACCGCAACGTCCAATTTCACCCCCCCCATTCGACCCATGAAAGGGCTGCTCCTCGAAAACTGGAAGGGAAAGATCGCGTCGCTCCTGCTGGCGGTGGCGATCTGGTACCTCATCGACGCCAACCTGCGCCGTCCCGATCGGCTGGAGATCCCGGTCCCCGGTACCTTGCAGCCGCAGCTCGACACCAGCCCGAACTCGGTGATGCCCATCCCCGGTGGCGGGTCGCCCGACACCGGCTTCGTGGTGCCGCCTCCGGCGCGGGTGGAATCGCTGGTCGAGCAGACCCTGTTCGGGCTCTACTGGATCGAGACCGGCGACTTCGCCGATTCGGTGACCGGGTTCCCGGGCGTCAGCGTCTCCCACCTTTCCGGCCGGGCCCTGCCTTCATGAGCGCTCCCGCCCGCCAGCTCTTCGGCACCGACGGCATCCGTGGCGAGGCCGGTCGTTACCCGCTCGATGCCGAGACGGTCCTCCGGCTCGGGCAAGCCGCCGCCGCCGTCTTCCTGGCCCTTCGCGCCGAGCGGGGCGAGCACCACGCCTGGCCCTCGGTGGTCATCGGCAAGGACACCCGCCAGTCCGGTGACATGCTCGAAACCGCGATCGCCGCGGGCCTCAACTCGCGCGGGATCGACGTGCGACTGGCCGGCGTCATTCCCACCCCCGCCGTGGCCTGGCTGACCCGCGAAACCGGCGCGGCCTTCGGCATCGTGATTTCGGCCTCGCACAATCCCTTCGAGGACAACGGCGTGAAGTTCTTCGGCCCGGACGGCTACAAGCTCGACGATGCCCTCGAACTCGCCATCGAGCGCCGCCTCCTGGCGGAAAAAGTCGATCCGCCCCAGGAACCGCTCGGCGCCGGCCAGATCGGTCGCACCGGTCCGCTGGAGAACGCCACCGAGCGCTACATCGATTTCGTGCGCGCCATGGTGCACGACGACGCCACCCTGTTTCGCGGGCGGAAGATCGCCCTCGATGCCGCCAACGGGGCGGCTTTCGAGACGAGCGAGGCCATTCTCCGCAAGCTCGGCGCCGAGGTGGTGCCGTTCTTCACCGAGCCGAACGGGCTCAACATCAATCGCGACTGCGGGTGCACCCACCCGGAGATCATCGAGCGGCTGGTGCGCGAGACCGGCGCCGACGCCGGGATTTCCCACGACGGCGATGCCGACCGCGTCCTGCTCTGCGACGAGACCGGTTCCTGTCTCGACGGCGACGAGCTGATGGCCATCGGCGCGCTCGACCTTCTGGAACGCGGCGAACTCGCCGACAACACCCTGGTCGCCACCGTGATGAGCAACGCCGGGCTCGAGGCCGTGATGGAGGAAGCCGGCGGACGCATGATCCGCGCCAAGGTCGGGGATCGCTACGTCATGGAGGAAATGCGGAAGGGCGGCTACAACTTCGGCGGCGAACAGAGCGGTCACCTCATCTACCGCGATCTCAACACCACCGGCGACGGCATCGTCGCCGCCGTCCAGCTGCTCCGTGTCATGGTGCGCACCGGCAAGCCGCTCAGCGAACTGCGGCGGAGCCTGAAGAAATTTCCCCAGGCCCAGCGCAATCTGCGTGTGGCCAGGAAGCCCCCGGTCGAGACCCTGCCGGAAGTCCGCCGCAGCATCGAGGCGGCCGAGACCGAGCTGCGGGAAGCGGGCGCGGGGCGCGTCCTGGTGCGGTATTCCGGCACCGAACCGCTGGTCCGCATCCTCGTCGAGGGACGCGACGCCGAGGGCATCGAGCAGATCGCCGATCGCATCCGCGAGGCCTTCTCCGAAGCGATCGGCGCCTGATTGTTTCGGAAATCCTGAAAATTTCGATGCGCGGAACGATCGCATCCGCGATGTTGTCGGCCCGAAACCTTTGGGCCGCACCGATGTCGATCGGGCGGCCCGTTTTTCCCGAAACACCTCCCCATGCAGCTGAAACTCGACAGTTACGACGAATTGAAGTGCCTTCACCACGCCCTCTGCGAGGCGCGTTTTCATCCCGAACCCACCTACCGCAGCCTCCAGGGATCGCCGGTCACCGCCGCCACTGCGGAGAAAGTCTACGACCTGCTCGTGGAGAACGCGCCCAGCGAACGCGAGCGGGACGACTGGCTCCAGCATCGCCAGCTGTCCCCGCATTCTCCCTTGGTCCCGGTCATCGAGGCCCGGGCCCGCAAGCTGGCGGCCGACGCGTCGCTTTCCCGCACCGAGCGGGAGGAGGCCCTGCGAATTTTCATCGCGCCGTTCCGGATCGCCGATCATCATCTGGAAGACCTCTTCGAGCGTGTCGGCCCGCGCCGGCCGACCTTGTGGTGATGACTCCCAGGCTCCAGTCTCTCTTCGTCACCGGCACCGATACCGGGGTCGGAAAAACGCGTGTCGCCGCGCGCCTCGTCGAGTCCCTGCGCGCCGCCGGCGTTCGCGCCGTGGGCTTCAAGCCGATTCTCGCGGGAGAGGACCGGACCGACGCGGAGGTTCTCTGGCGGGCCTCGGGTGGAGATGAACCCGAGGCGCCTGGCATCGACGAGGTCAACCCGGTGTGGCTGAAAACGCCCGCGGCGCCCCTGTCGGCCAGTCTGGCCGGGGAAACCGCGGCCGGAAAGATCGATCGCTGTCTCCTGCTCGACACCTTCGAGGCCCTGGCCACCCGTCACGAATGCGTCGTCATCGAGGGCGCCGGTGGTTGGGAGGTTCCCCTCACCGAGACCGAGACCTTCGGGGCACTGGCGAAAGCCTTCGCCGCCCCGGTGCTGGTGGTCGCGGCCAACCGGCTCGGTGTGCTCAATCACACCCTGCTCACGGTCGAGGCCGTCCGCCGCTCCGGGCTCGACTGTCTCGGCGTGATTCTCAACGAGATCGCTCCGCCCGATCCCGACGATGTCGCCCGGGCGACGAACCTCGAGGTGTTGCGGCGCTGTCTCCCCGACCTCCCCGTCGAACCGATGGCCTGGCAGGCGACCGGTCCGTTCGAGTCCGGGGTGCTCGCACGACTCGGAATCGGCGAAATCTGAAGCGGGGAACCGTCAGGTCGGTTCGGAAGCTGGACCCGGCTGTCCGTGAACCAGGTTTCCAAACTGCTCGGCCCTTTCTTGAGGGTCACCGGCCATTCACCGCTTCCGCCACTCGTTGGGAGGCCTGGTCGCGGGGATGGGGATCGACGGCGCGGGCCGGGAGGGTGGTGAGGATGACGCATAGGGTAT
>JAUIGT010000219.1 GCA_030432615.1 Verrucomicrobiia bacterium | reverse complement strand
CCGGAGGCCAGCCCGGTCTCGCCGTGGTTGACCGGCTTCGCGAAGATTTCGGCCCCCGCTCCGGGTCCCGAGGAAACCTGGATTCTCGCGGGCCAGGCTCCCGCTGCCAAGGAGGGGGAAAAACCCGTCGCCGCGCTCTGGATCGTGCCGCCCGCCGGAAGTGCTCCCGAGTTGCCGAAAGAGAAAGAAAACGAAGCGGACTCCGCCACTCAGAAAGAGAAAACCGGTGACGGCGAAGAACCAACCACCGAGGAGACATCCTCGACACCGGAAGCCGAATCACCGTCGAAACCCGATACGCCTCCGGTCGCCGGCGCGCCGTCCCTCTGGCTGCCGGAAACGCTGATGCCGACGCCTCCCATTCGCCCCGCGTTTCCTTCGATCGAAACGGGAAACGCCTTCGGGCCCTTCTCCGGCCAGGGATTCGTCGCCGGGGAGAGTTCGAAACGGCTCCTGCGCCTGATGCCCGAAAAGATCGGTGGCGCCTGGCAGGGAGCCGTGACGGATTTCGCGGCCATCGAATCGCCCGATCCCGGGATCGATTTCCTGACCTTCTCTCCCGACGGCAGCCAATTGTTTGCCGGCGAAGGCGGGCAGGTGCTCCGCATCCGACCGGCTGGCGGACAGCTCCACGCGGTGAAGAAGATCCATCTCGCGACCGATGGTTTCGAAGTCCGTTTCACCCGCCCGCTGGATCGGGAGAAAGCGATCGACCCGTCGTCCTGGCGGATCGTTTCTCTCCTTCCCGGCCAACCGGACGGTTCGTCAACGCCCTTCGATCCCGGAACCGAAGCCCGGGTCGTCATCGATTTCGACGCCCAAGCCGCCACGCTCCAGTTTCCCCTCGACCGCCTGGAACCGGGAACCGTCTACGCCTTCGACCTCTCGGCCCTGATTTCCGATCAGGACCAGCCGCTTTCCCACGGCCCCGTCTACTACACCGTCAACGCCCTGCCCGAGGTGGATGAGGACCGGTTCGACCCGCTGAAGCCAGCCGAACCGGAGCAGCCGAGAAAGGCTGCCAGCGAGAAGCCTCAAGCGAACGACTCGAACGCAAAGAGCGAATCTCCCGAGAAGGAAAAGAAGGAGAAATCGAAGGAAGGCGATCGGGACTGACGATCGCCGCCAAGGATCGATCGTCCGAACCGCTCAATCAAGCAGATCGGCGGGGACCTTGCCCCCGTTCTCGGTGATCTTGTTCATCACCTGCCGATGGAGCCAGATGTTCATCTCGGCGGAACCCTTGCCGTCGATGTCGTCCTGGCTGTAGCCCAGTTCCAGGGCCATTCCCTTGCGAGCTTCATAACTGCTGTCGAGATCCAGCAGCTTCAAGAGGTCGACGATGGTCAGCCTCCATTCGAGATCTTCGGGATGCTTCTCCGCCATCTCGTCGAGCATCGCCTCGACATCCAACTTCGAGGCCGCTTCCGGGCCGGAATCGGAGGAAGCGGCTTCCGCCAGGTCTTCACCAATCGACTCAACCGCCTCGGCCACCTTTTCGCCTCCCGCCTCGACCGCTTCGGAGACTGATTCCGCGACGTTCCCGGTCGCTTCCGCCGCCGTGTCCGCTGCCGCATCGACCTTTTTCTTCGCTTCCTCGCTGGAACCGAAGATCTTACCCATCACATTGGAGAAAAGACTCATGGTAAGGCGAGGTTAGCCATTCGGATTTCCAAAGCAAGCGACAAAGCGCCCTGCTCATCACCGCAACGCTCTTTCCAACGCGTAGCGGCGGCAAATCTCGAAATAGTCGAGCATCGAGTCGATCTCGATCCACTCGTCGCGTCCGTGCAGGTTCCCGACGCGGGGCCTCGACAGCATCACCGGGATGCCTCGGGCAAAGAAGAAACGCGCGTCGCTGCCTCCGCAGGCGCGCACCAGGCGGGTCGGCGCGCCCGTGACTTCCCGGGTCAACGCCACGAAACGCTCGTCGGGAGCGAGGTGCGTCGGCTCGGCGGAAACGATCGGTTCCGCCACCAACCGGGGGCCAAGGCAATCGCGCACCGCCGCCAGCATTGAGGCGGCCGTGTGGGGAGGAGGAAAGCGAATGTCGAGCACCGCCTCGGCCCCTTCGGGAATCCGATTGGGACTGTCGTTCGGGGTATCCATCATGGTGACCGAACAGGTCGGGAACCAGTGGGTGTCGAGATCGTCGGCTTCGACCCGCGCGGGCGCCAGCGGAGCGAAAACCCGGCGCCGGATTTCCCCGGCCGCCTCCATCAATCGCTCGAGCGCGTTGTCGCCCAGCCACGGCCGGGCCGCGTGCGCCGCGCTCCCCTCCGCTTTCAGTCGCAAGTGCAAGATCCCCTTCTCCTCGATGATGACATCGTTGAGCGAACCTCCATCGGGAATCACGGCGATCTCCGCATCGAGACCGGCGTCCTCCACCAGGAAGCGAACGCCCTGCTCACCGCCGCGTTCCTCGTCGGAGGTGATCGCGAGCCCCACCGGCAGGCCGGGATGCTCCCGCCACAGTTGACGCATGAGCTGGACCAGGATGGCGAGTTGCCCCTTCATGTCGCCGGCGCCCGGCCCATAGATCCGGCCCTCGCGAATCTCGGATCGGTAGCTCTCGGGATCGGGATGCTCGACCACGTCCAGGTGCCCGCAGAACAATACCGCGGGCCGCTCGCAGCCTTCGGGCAGAACCACCAACGATTCGTATCCCTGACTTTCCAGCTTCCGCAGTTCCACGCCCGGCACTTCCTCGAGATGATTCCGGATGAGTTGGAAACAGCGGCGACGCTCTTCCGGTCTCGCGTCGGTGCTCTCGATCAGGACGAGATCCCGGGTGAGCTGCACGAGGTGATCCTTGAGTCGTTCGCGGTCGATCATGAGAGACGATTTCCTTTCTACCCGTGGCGACTATCAATCGCGGTCCGGCCGGCAGGGCAGATCCAGTTCGGCCAATTGCAGGAGCACATGGCTGCCGGCCGGCGAATGCGCCAGGCAGAGAAACTGCCCTTTGTGAATCAGGCCGTCGGGCCCGAAATTGAAATTCACCGGGAGGATACCGACCTCGCTTTCTCCCGGCACGAAGAGGTCGCCGGAACGCCGCAGCAGGTCGAGCAACGCTTCGCCGGTCAGGGGCTGCTCGAAGCGCAGGTTCCGCAACAGCCAGGCTCCCTCGGGCATGAAATGCCGGGCCAGCACGGAGGGATAGGTGGCACCGGTGACGCGGGCGTTGATCTCGCAGACGAAAACCTCGTGATGCCCGTCCTCGAAGTCGGCGATCAGGAAATCCACGCTTCCCGTGCCCCGGTAGCCCTGCCGATGAAGCCATCGCCCCGCCTTTCCCGCCTGTCGCAGCAACTCCTCCCTCACTTCCGGCCGGTTCGCCAGGTAGGGCGGCGGCGCCTCGTTGCCCTCGTGCACGCTGGCCTGGCTGAGAATCTGCTCGGTCAGGTCGTAGAGCGCCACCTTGTCGTCGTCGAGAAACAGCTGCACGCTCGGGCTGCGCATTTCCGTCACCCCGAACTCCCTCGGCTTCAGCCACCCCTGCACCAGGCACGGTCCCTCGTAGAAGAAATGATCCGGCAATCCCTCGATGACCTCGCGGGACTCGGAAAGCGAGGGCACCTTGACCAGCCCGATGCCGGACGCCCCGATCGCCGCCTTGATCACCCCGGAACTGAATCCCGCTTTTCGTAACCGGTCCAGAACGGAGCCGATCTCCCCTTTCGATTCGGCGAGTCCCGTCATCACCACCGGCAAGCCCTCCGACTCCAGGAAGCAGTGGAGTTCCCGCTTGTTGTTTCCCTGGCGACTTCCCGCACTGGAGGAAAGGGTCCGCTTTCCCAACCGTCCCGCCAGGGCCGCGAGGGTGTCGTCGGTGACGTAGCCATCGACCCATTCCGCCCCATGATTGCCGAGAAGCTCGATGATGTCGTGTCTCGGTCGCCGTCCCTCGCGAAGATCCTGGCCGATTTCCAGGTAATCCCGGTGCGGGAGAATGCAACGCTCCGGCAGGGAAAGCGCGGCGGTCTCCTCGAAATACCGGCAGAGCGCCGCATCGGGATCGCGCTCCAACACCAGCAGGTTTCGTCCCTCGCCACCGAACATCAAGTCGATGATGGGAATCAGCCGTCCCCCGTAGGAATCCACCTCGCCGACCTCGTCCGCCAGCATCCGGGTTTCCTCCTCGTTCCCGAAGAACAACCCGAGCAGGTTGGCCACGAAGATGGCCCGGCGATCCCAGAAAACCGGCAGCTGTCCCGGCGCCACCACCAGCGAGACATCTCGATCCCCTGCCGCGTCGGAGGCTGTGTCGTCGAACTCTTCCATCAAAAGCCATTATCATCGCCGTTCGTCCGAACCGAATCAAGCCAAGGTGGCGGTCGCGATCCACTCGACGCAGGCGCGATGGAGTTACTTGGAAGCCGCCGGCTTTTCCCTTTCAGTGCCGCCGGTATTCCCATCCAGTCATGCCCACGCTCCCCCGCGCTCCCCGTTGGAATCGCCTGCTGTCCCTTCCCGCGGCAATTGTCCTGCCCTTCAGTGGCTCCGCCGAAAATTCGAACCCGGAATGGCCCCGGTGGCGCGGCTCCGACGGACTCGGCACCCTCTCCAACGATCCACCCATCGATCCCTCCGGAGGTGTCGGTCTGGAAATGCTCTGGACCCGACCGGTCGGGGGCGGCTATGCCGGCGTTACCGTGGCCGAGGGACGCGTCTACACCATGGATCGCCAGGGGGAGTCTCCCGAAGTCTCCGAGAGAATTCTCTGCTTCGACGCCGACAGCGGCACCCCGCTCTGGAACCACGAATACCCGGCCGATTACGCGGGACTCGAATACGATTCCGGTCCCCGGGCCTCGGTCACCATCCACGACGGCCTCGCCTACGCACTCGGAGCCAACGGCGATCTTCACTGCCTCGAAGCCGCCACCGGCGAGATCGCCTGGTCGGTCGCAGCCGTCACCGAACTCGGAGCCGTTCGACCCAAGTGGGGATTCGCCGCCAGCCCCGTAATCTGGAAGGACACCGTCATCGTTCACCTCGGCATTCCCGAAGGAGGCGGCTACGTGGCTTTCGATCGCCGCACCGGTGAAGAACGGTGGCGCGGCTCCGCGGACCCGGCCGGGTATGCGACACCCGTTTTCACGCGGGGAAAAGGCGGCCGCGATCTCATGGTCGCGTGGACGCCGAAGCACGTGCAGGTCCTCGATCCCGACAATGGCGCCCTCGTCTGGGAATATCCCTACGAGATCACCTACGGCGTCTCCATCGCCACTCCAGTCGTGCGCGAAGGACTCGTCTTCGTGTCCAGCTACTGGCACGGCGCCCGGGCGCTGCGGTTGGACGACGGGGAACTCGCCTGGGAGGACGACATGCTTCGCGGTCTCATGGCCTGCCCGCTCTACCGAAACGGCACCGGCTACCTGCTCGAACGCGAGACCGGTCTTGTCGCCTTCGATTTCCAGACCGGTCGCAAGCGTTGGGACGACGCCCACCAGTTGACTCCCGCCGATCGCAATCCCCAGGCCAGCCTCGTCCACCTCGACGACACCGACCAGGTCCTGGCACTCAACGCCAACGGAGAACTGATCCACGCCAGCCTGAGCGATGCGGGAGTCACCGAGCATTGGCGCGAACAACTCACCGGCAAGACCTGGGCCCATCCCGCTTTCGACGCCACCCGCGTTTTTGCCCGCGACGATCGGCGACTCGTCGCCGCCCGGCTGCCGAGGGAGCGGTGAGTGAGAACTCCCCCCCTCCGTCCCCAAGCTCCAAGTCTCCCCAATTCACTCGCAAACGCCGCGCGGCTGGCCCATGATACCGGCATGAAGCGTTTCCTCCGCCTCGCTCTTCTCCTTGTCGCCAGCCTCTCCCTTCTCTCCTCCTGCCTGGACTACCGGGAAGAACTCTGGATCAACGGCAACGGCTCCGGCAAGCTCCACGCCACCATCGCCCTCAAGTCCGAAATCGGAGTCCCTCCCGTCGATGGCAGTCAGCCCGACGAGGTCGAGAACCAACTCCGGGAGATCTTCGCCGCCTCCGATGGCGCCGAGGTGGAGAGCTACCAGACCTACGTCGATGGCAAGAAGCGCATCTACGATTTCACCGTCCGCTTCTCCGACATCCGCAAGCTCAAGCCCGCCATCGTCGCCGGCCAGAACAACATCGGTGCGGTGTTCGGCGATTTCGAGATCACCCGCATTCCCAACGGCAAACTGGCGGTGAAGCGAATTGTCAAGCTCGGGGAGCCCCAGGCCACGACTGCCGATGATGCCGAAAGCGAAAGCGCCGCAGACACCGATCCGGACCTCGGCGAAGCCCTCGGGAAAGCTTTCGGCGGACTCGTCGCCAACGCCATGCTGTCCGACTACCACCTCGACTACGTCACCCACTTCCCCACGGAGATCGTCAGCGCGAACACCCCCAATATCGATCGCGAAAACCACACCGTCACCTGGCGCTACTCGTTGGCCGAAGCCAGCCAGGGTCCCCTCACCATGACCGCCGAGATCAAGCGCCCCGGCCTCGGAATTCTCTGGATCTTCGCCGCCTTCGTCGTCGTGGTAACCGCCGCCCTGGTGATTCCGGCTTTGCGAAAACGAAAAGGGTGAGGGGCAATGGTCTTCGGACCGAAGCGGAAATCCATCCACCCCCCGAACTTCTCACCGCGCCCCCACCCGCTTCCTCCACGCCTCGAATTTCTCTGCCAATTCGGCGACGCGGTCTGGTTGCTCGGTGGAGAGTTCCGTGGTCTCCGTGGCGTCTTCTTCGAGATCGTAGAGCTGCCAGGGACCGCCGATCTTCTCGTTGACGATCTTCCACTTGCCCACCCGGGCTGCCTGGCTGCGCGGGGCACTCCAGAACAATTCCCGCTGGGCCCAGTCATCCGACTCTGACTGGCCGCGGAAAACCGGCACGAGGCTGTGCCCCTCCAGTGGCAGGGGCCGCCGCCCGTCACCATAACTCTCCGGGTAGGACGCCTTCGCGAGTTCGAGAAAAGTCGGTTGGAAATCGATCACGTGGCCGACGGCATCGATGAAATCGCCCCGCCGATCCGCACCGATGACGCGCGGCCAGCGAACCACCAGCGGCGTGCGGATTCCGCCTTCCCACGCCGACATCTTCTGCCCGCGCAGCGGCGTGTTGCTGAGGTTCGCCCACGCGAGCCCATAGGCGGCGAAGGTATCCGCCGGTCCCGGCATCACTTCGGGACCCGAACCGGGACGGATGGAGGTGCCGTCCACTCGCCAGCCAGGCCGCGGATTTTCCGACGAAAAACCGAATCCACTCGCGGAGGGCCGCAACCCGCCATCCGGCGCCGCGCCGTTGTCGGAGAGGAACAGCACCACGGTGTCGTCCGCCCGGCCCGATGTTTCCAGCACCTCGAGCACCCGGCCGACGCCCCGATCGATGGCGGCGACCTGGGCCGCGTAGACCGCCATGCGCTCGGCCTGCCAGACGCGATGCGGGTCGTCCTCCCACCGGGGCACCTCCGCCGGTCGCGGCGACGGCTTCCACTGCATCGGGGTCAGGCCCGAGGCGCGCTGTCGTTTCACCCGCTCGATCCGCCAGTCGCGCCAGCCTTGCTCGCGATAGCGCTGTCGGTGCGGCGCCACCTGGTTAGCGGGCGCGTGCAGCGGCCAGTGCGGGGCAATCCAGGCGAGGTAGAGAAAGAAGGGCCGCTCCCGATCCGCCGCCATCTCCTCGAGAAATTCCGCCGCCCGCTCGCCGAAGGCGTCGGTCATGTAGAAATCCTCGCCACGCTTTTCCTCCGGCCAGCGTTCCCCATCGAGGTAGAACTCGTTGTCCACCACCTCGTCGAAATAACTGATCTTGCCCTGGCATTGCGGCCCGAAGAACCGGTCGAACCCGCGCTCCACTGCCAGGTCCCGTCCCTGCCACTTCCCCACCATCGCGGTGCGGTAGCCGGCATCGCGAAGAAGCTCAGGCACGAGCACGCACTTCGAGAGATCCTTGGGATCGTTCCAACGATGTCCGGCATGCCCGACCTGCTGGCAGTAGAGCCCGGTGAGGAGCGACGCCCGGGTGGGACCGCAGACGGCGTTGTTGTAGAACTGGCGAAACCGCAGTCCCTCCGCAGCGAGCCGATCCAGGTGCGGCGTGGGAATCTCCCCGCCATAACTGCCGATGTCCGACCATCCCAGGTCGTCGGCCATGAGGAGCACGATGTTCGGACGGGAATCGTCGTCGGCCTTGGCCAGGCCGGCAGAAACCGAAACTACGATCACCGCGAGCGCCCACGCGGTCGACAGGACGTTTCCTCCTCCCGAATCCGAAAAACGTATCATGCGGCCATTCTCACGAAGCTTCCGCTACCACGACAAGTCCTCGATCACGCACACCGCCGCTGGTTTTCAATCGGCCGCCAGCGCCTCGAGCGGAATCACCGCCAGCTCGGCGCTGTTGTTGTTCCACCGTTCCCGCCCTTCCCCCTGGCGCCCGACGTTTCCGCCGTTGTTGGAGTAGCCGACGTAAAGGCGGCCGTCGTGCTCGATGGCGTAGGGATACGAAAGCGAGGCGCGCTCGTGAGATTCGCCGGGCCCTTCCGGAAACGCCGCGTGACGGATGACGAAGACCTTCGAGAACGCGCTTTCTCCCGGCTTCGAAACGGCGATCGTCAGGGGCGAACGACGCGTCGTCGCTCCAGCCACGGTGGTGCCGACGAGGTAGCGCTGGCCATTGCTCAGTGTGCCCGCATAGGGCTTGCTCGTGACCATGGGCAGGTTCGACGGGCGGCTCGGAGTCCAAGTGCGACCATGGTCGTCGCTGAAGGCCACCAGCGCGCGGGCTTCGTCACCATAGCGGGCCAGATTGATCACGCGGGAACCATCCACGATGACGGTCGATTCGCCCCACATTCCCGCCAGTCCCTCGTCGGGAGGAATCACGACGAGGTCCCACTTCGTGAAATCGTCGCCGTGACTGATCGCGACCGCGGCGGGATTCACCTGGTTCTTTCCGTAAACACCGGCGCTGATACCCGCCATGATCCAGTTCCCGTCGTCCATCTTGAGCGGTTCCTGCATCGGCCAGAACCCGCCCTCGATCACGACACCGAGCTTCTCGAATTCCCCGGTATCCTCATCGAGTCGGTAGGCGCGGGTGTGAATGCCCTGCATCGTCCCGCGGTAGGATCCGTGGAAGGCCCACAGAGTTCCCGCATGGCTGAGAAAAACCCCGTGACTCACTGCCAGGCCCGGCTCCTCGCCGGCGTCGATCGTTTTCACCTCGCTCCAGCTGCGCCCCTCGTCCTCGCTGATCCGCGGATTCTGCAACACATAGCGACGGATCATCAGACTCGGATCGCGCAGCAGGATCACGCGGGATTCCCGGTTTCCCTTGAGGGCGAGCTTGAGGCGTTCGCCGGTCGGCATCGCCTGGATGATCTGCTGCAGGCTCTTGCGCTCCTGCGGCGTGATCCGCTCCTCCGCATCCCGCATCATCCCGCCGGGAACGACGATGTCGTCGCTCCCGGACCAGATCGCC
>JAUIGT010000218.1 GCA_030432615.1 Verrucomicrobiia bacterium | reverse complement strand
CGACCGGGTCGAGGGCACGCTTTTCGGAAACGGGGAGCGCACCGGGAACCTCGACATCGTCATCGTGGCCCTCAACATGAACAGCCACGGGATCGAGACCGGGCTCGATTTCTCCGATCTCCCCAACATCCGCGCCGTCTACGAGCGGACCACCCGGATGACCGTGCCCGAGCGCCAGCCCTACGCCGGCGAACTGGTCTTCACCGCCTTTTCCGGCAGCCACCAGGACGCCATCAAGAAAGGCTTCGACCGCCGCGCCCGCGACGTGGCCGAGGCCGGTCCCGACGCGGTGGTCCCGTGGGGCGTTCCCTACCTCACCATCGACCCGCAGGACATCGGCCGGAGCTACGAGGCCATCATCCGCATCAACAGCCAGAGCGGAAAGGGCGGCGTGGCCTACATCCTCGACCAGGAACACGGCTTCGACCTGCCCAAGACCATGCACCCGCAGGTCGGCGGCCGCATCTACCAGCTCGCCGATGAACTCGGACGCGAACTGACGCCCGACGAGGTGCGCGAGTTCTTCTTCCGCGACTTCGTGAACCTCGCCACGCCGCTTGCCCTGCTCGACTACGAACTCGATCACCACGCCGGTGCCCAGGGCGAGGTCGCCTGCCACGCCAGGATCGCCATCGACGGCGAGGAACGCTCCATCAGCGGCCTCGGCAACGGCCCCATCAACGCCTTCGTCCACGCCATGGAAAACGGCGGCCTCAAGGATTGCTCGGTCACCGACTACCGCTCGCACGCGGTGCGTGGCGGGTCCGACGCCGATTCGGCGGCCTACATTCTCCTGCAGCGAACCGACGACCAGCGCCTCGTCTGGGGCTGCGGGGTGGATCCTTCCATCGAGATGGCCGGCCTCAAGGCCCTTGTCAGCGCCTGGAACCTGGCCAGGTGAACGTCAAACTCTGAACTGCGAACACCCAACGCTGAACGAAGGCTGCTCGAATGGCGGTCGAGAAGTTCGATGTTGGACGTTCGAAGTTCGACGTTCCTTCCGGCCCCGTTCCGAGTTCCCTCGGTCGTTCCCTTTACACGATCGCCGGGCTCTCTAGAGTGAGGGCATGCCTGCGCGAGCCAAATGGGTGATCGAAGACGCCCCGCCCGAATCCGAGGTGGCCGAGTTGGCCGCCGGATTCGGCGTGGCCCCGATCGTGGTCTCGCTGGCGATGCAGCGCGGCTACACCGACCGTGATTCCCTGGCGCAGTTCTTCTACCCGCGGCTCAAGGATCTCACCGATCCCTTCCTGCTTCCCAACATGCTCGCCGCGGTCTCGAGGATCGCCGATGCCGTGAGCATCGGTGAAACGGTGCTGCTCTACGGCGACTACGATGTCGATGGCGTCAGCTCGCTGGCCCTGCTCAAGAAGCTGCTGCGCGCCTACGGGGTCGAAGCCCGCACCTTCCTTCCGCAACGCACCGAGGAAGGTTACGGCCTCAGCCGCGAGGGGCTGGAAAAGTGCCTCGCCGACAACGACACGCCCACCCTCGTCATCGCCGCGGACTGCGGCACCAACTCGAGCGCCGAGGCGGACCTGCTCCGCGAACAGGGGATCGACCTGATCATCCTCGACCACCACGAGCCCGCCGAGGACGAGGTGGCCGACTGCGTCGCGGTCGTCAATCCCAAGCTCGGGGACGACTACCACTATCTCTGCACCGGCGGCGTCGTCTTCAAGGTCGCCCACGCCCTCCTCAAATACCGGCCCAACCCCGCCTTCGACCTGCGCGCCCACCTCGACCTGGTCGCCCTCGCCACCGTCGCCGACATCGTGCCGCTGGTCGGAGAGAATCGCATCTTCGTCCGCCGGGGCCTCACCGAGATCGACCGCACCGCCAACCTCGGTCTCCGCGAGCTCAAGGCCATCGCCGGCACCGGTTCTCCCACCCGCGCCCACGATATCGGCTTCAAGTTGGGGCCCCGCCTCAACGCCTCCGGTCGGCTCGACACCGCCGAGGCGTCGCTGGAACTGCTCCTCACCGAGGATCCCAACCGCGCCCGGACGCTCGCCGCCGAGCTGGACCGGCGAAACCGCGAGCGCCAGACCCTGGAGCAGCACACCCGCGAGGAGGCCGAGGCCCAGATTCTCTCCCTGACCAACGAGGAACGCGCCGCCGGCATCGTGGTCGGTTCCCGCGGCTGGCATCCCGGCGTCGTCGGGATCGTGGCCTCGCGGATCATGAAGCAGTACCACCGCCCGACCTTCGTCATCGGCTTCGATGAAAACGGGATCGGCAAGGGCAGCGGTCGCAGCGTGCCCGGGCTTTCCCTGATCGGCGCCATCAATGCCTGCCGCGATCTCCTCGAGGCCGGGGGCGGGCACGACATGGCGGCCGGACTCAGCATCCGGGAGGAAAACCTGGCCGTGTTCCGGCAGCGCTTCTCCGAGCACATGCTCGACGCGGCGGCCAACGGCGAGCTGCAACCGAGGCTGCGCATCAACGCCGAGATTCCCTTCGGCCTTCTCAGCTTGGAACTGCTGGACAGCTACGAGATGCTGCGCCCCTTCGGCAACAGCAACCCGCAGCCGGTCTTTCTCAGCCGCCAGGTCCAGGTGCTCTCCGAACCGCGGGTCCTCAAGGAGCGCCACCTCAAGCTGCGCCTCTCCCAGGGCGGGGTCGTCCGTGACGCCATGTTCTTCAACGGCGTCGATCACGACCTCCCCCGCCCTCCCTGGGACATCGCCTACACCATCGACCGCAACGAATTCCGGGGCACCGTCTCCGTGGCGATCTCGATCCAGGGTGTCCGGAAAGCGACGGGGAAGTAGTCGGCGGCGAAACTCGATCCCTGCGGGGACGGGCAGGACGGAGCCTCTCCCTCCGCGCCCCCGACCGTTCATCGAACTACCCGTCGTCCGCTCACCACAACACCGGCGGCTTCGCCTTGGTCTTCGGGTTGGGTCGCAACGGTTGGGCATCGACCTCGCGACGCCAGGCGTCGAGCATCCTCTTCATCTCCTCGACCTTCTCCGGATACAGCTGCTCGAGGTTGTTGTGCTCGTTGATGTCGTCCGCGAGGTTGTAGAGTTCGCAGGCCCCGTCCTCGAGATCCTGGATCAGCTTGAAGTCGCCGTCCCGCACCGCACTGGAGGGAAAGCCGCCCTGGTTGGCGTAGTGCGGGTAGTGCCAGAACAACGGACCGCGGGCGAACTTGGCGAAGGGATTGCGGAGCAGCGGCACCAGGCTCTTGCCGTCGACATGCTGCTCGGGCTTCAGCGGCAGTCCGGCCATCTCCAGGAGCGTGGGATAGAAATCGGTGCTGATGGCCGGGACGTTGCAGCGGGTTCCGGGCGGCGTCACCCCGGGCCACTTGATGACGACCGGCTCGCGGATGCCGCCCTCATAGATCCAGCCTTTGCCCCCGCGCAGGGGCAGGTTCGAGGTCGGCAGCCCCTCCGAGGTGGAGAGCCCGCCGTTGTCCGACATGAAGACGATCGCCGTGTTGCGCGCCAGACCGAGTTCATCGAGGCGGTTGAGAATCTCGCCGACGGCGGTATCGACGCTCTCGACCATGGCCGCGTAGACCGCATGATCCTGGCGGATGCGGACGTTCCGCTTGTCCTTCACGTCCGGCCAGACCTGGCGCTCGCGCCCGGGATCGAAACTGCCCTGGTCGTCATCGATGCCGAGTCGCTTCGCCTTGGCCTCGTATTTGGCGACCAGATTCTTCGGCGCCTGCAGCGGCGTGTGGACGCTGTAGAAGGAATGGTAGAGCAGGAAGGGCTCCCCGCTTTTCGCCATCTCGGAGAGAAAGGCCTGCGACTCGTCGGCCAGGCGCGCGGTGAGAAACTCCCCATCGGGCCCGTCATCGAGATTGTCCACGTTTCGGTAGGGAGAAAAGTAGCTCCGAGGCAGGCCGTTCTCCCCGCCGCCCTTGTTGATTTCGAACCCCTGGTCGGTGGGCCAGTTCCCCCGCGGCCCGAGGTGCCACTTGCCCGCGAAGTAGGTTCGGTAGCCCGCTTCCCGGAACGCCTCCGCCAGGGTCACCTCCTCCAGCGCCATCTGGGTCTCGAAATGCGCCGGCTCGAATTTTCCCGAGCGCCGTCCGGAGAAGAAGTTGGTGGTGTCGGTCCGCGCCGGATACTTTCCGTTGAGAATGCTGCCCCGAGTCGGCGAACAGACCTGGCAGGCGGCGTAGAAATCAGTGAACACCATCCCGCTGGCGGCCAGCTGGTTCAGGTTCGGCGTCTCGTAGAAGGTGCCCGGGTTGTTGAACCCGACATCCATGTAGCCGAGATCATCGACCAGGAAGAAGAGGACATTCAGCCGGTCCCCGTCCTGGGCGGTGGCTTCCGGAGGCGCGGAAATCGCGAGAAGGGAAAGGAAAGCGGCGGACAGGCAGGAGACGAGCGGGGATTTCATGCTGCCGATCACCGTAACAGGAATCCGTCCCTGAAAAAATATCGGAATTGCGCCGGGCCTTCCCTATGCTGCGCGACCATGAAATCATCCTCGCGCCTTTCGCTCGCATTCGCCGTTCTCATCGCCATGTCCGCCGCTTTCACCCCCCCGCGGGAAACCCGCGCCGCCGACCAGGAACGCCACGTCTTCCTCCTCGTGGGACAGTCCAACATGGCAGGCAGGGCGGCGATCGAGGCCCAGGACGAGGGCGAGATCGAGGGCGTGGAACTCTGGAACATCGCCGAGAAGAAATGGGAACCGGCCAAGGCGCCGTTCAACCGCCATTCGCCCCATCGCAAGGACATCAAGATGCAGCGCCTCAATCCCGGACCGACCTTCGCCAAGGCCTGGCGCGACACCCATCCCGGCGTAAAGGTCGGCATCGTCTGCTCCGTGCGCGGCGGCACCACCATCGAGCAGTGGGAAAAGGGAAACCAGGAGCCCTGGCCGCTCTACGACTCCGCCCTGGCGGCGGCGAAGGCCGCTCTCGCCGCCGATCCCGACAGCAAGCTCGTCGGCATCCTCTGGCACCAGGGCGAAGGCAATTCGAAAGCGCCCGATGCCTACCCGGCACGGCTGAAGCAGCTCGTCGCCCACTGGCGAGCCGATTTCGAAAACCCGGAACTTCCCTTCGTGTTCGGACAGATCGGCCAATGGAATCCCGACTACGCCGCCTTCAACGAGATGATCCTGAAACAGCCCGCTGGAATTCCCCACACCGCCTGCGTGAAAACCGCCGGACTCACCAACATGGACCAGGCCCACTTCGATTCGAAGAGCCAGCGCCAACTCGGAAAGCGCTACGCCGAGGCGATGCGGGAGCTGACCGACTGACTGACTGACGGCGCTTTCAGTTTCCGGCGGCGAACTCTTCCGCGAGTTCCCCGGCATACTCGTCGAGCGCGCCGGCGAGGGGATGCCCCGGCACTCCGGCGATCTGGCGGATGACCGGCAGGACGATCTCCGGGTCGCGATTGTAGAGATCCTCGAGAATCTCGTCGTTGAACGACTCCGGCAGATCAGTGCGAATGGCGATGGGCAGAAGGTCGGTGGCGAAATTCTCGTCGTCGGTAAATACGAGCGCGTTCCGGAAGGCGTCGGTGCGGATCTCCAGGGGAGCCTTGGTATCGTTGGCGAGCTGGGTCAGCTGCTTTCCGAGTTGGCGATCGCTGAGTTGATCGTTCTCCAGGAGATTCGTCAACTTGTCGTCCCAGTAGAACTCGGAGTCAGGCGAACTGCTCTGGTTGGCTTCCTCCATTTCCTCAGCGTCGGAAGAAGCGTCCACGAGGACTTCGCCGTCTTCTTTTTCCCGCGCCGTCATCGGCACCGAAGGCTTCTCCGGTTCCGGCGCGGCCGCGGTCGGGGCGGGTTCGGGTGCGGACGATGGGGCGTCTTTCGCGCCGAAATAGTTCAGGCCGAGGATGCCCGCGAGAGTGATCAACACGATCGCGGCGAGCAGGGACAGCAGGGTCTTGGTATTCATCTTGGATCAGGAAAGAAGGAGGTTACTTGGAAGCTTTGCTGGCCGCGGTCTTCACGGCCTCTTCGGAGCTCTCGGACGTTTGCCTTTTCGGCCCAGCCGACCAGTCGAGAATGATGTTGTAGTCGTAGGTGCGCTCCGGCGGCAGCGTGGGCGAATTCTCGTTGTCGATCTTGTCGTAGACGTTGACCGGCGGAACGACTACGGCATCCTTGCCGAAGAGGTAGTCCTGGTCCTCGACGATGGTGCGGTAGGCCTTGTTGAGGAGCAGCGCCCGCTCCGGAGAGGGCGTGATCAGGTCGTAGACGTCCCGCGCTTTGGCGATCTTCCCGGGATCGACGGTGCCGTCCGGCTTGAACCAGCGCTCGAACATCTCCTCGTTGTTCCGGAACTCGGAACCGCCCTCGGCCCGCGCGAGATACAGCTCGATCTCGCCGACGGTTTCGCCCCTGCTGGGAGCGTCGAACATGCCGCGCAGGTCGATGTAACCCCAGCCCTCGGCGCCGTCGATCTTGCGGGCGAAGCTGAAGGTCTTGTCGATGGTGGAGCCGATGGTGTTGTGACACCCCATGCAGGAAAAATTCTCCTCGTGGGTGAGAAAACGGAGCCGCCCCTGGCGATCCTCGATGAAACCGCTGATCGCCCAGCCGTTGCTGTTGTCGAGCCCGCGTTGCTCGAGGCTGTAGTAGGCCGGCAGGTTGCCCGCTTCCTTTTCCATGGCCTCGAGATCGTATTGCCTCCCGTACATCCTTTTCTCGAAGGCTTTGACCTTCCACATGTAGCGCACCTCCTTCATCCGGGTGGAGACGCCGATGGTCCCGTCCGCTCCCACGCCGATGTAGCGCACCGTGTGGAGAAATTCGGTGCCGCCCGGATAGAGATGGGTGTCGTGGAAATATCCCTCGGCCGCGCCCACCCAGCCGGTGACATCCTTTACCTCATGAGCGATGGCCAGTCTGCCGTCGCCGTCGAGATCTTTTCCCACCTCCTCTTCATCGATCGGCAGCGAACCGATCGAGGTCACTCCCTTGATCGCCGCTTCGAGGATGGCGAGATTCGCCTTGTAGATCTCTCTCGAATCGCGGCCTTCCTTGTCCGTGCGGTAGATCTCGGCAAGGCGGATCATGACATCGTCGGTGGATCCGTTGGTGGGCCAGAACGTGCTCGGAAATGGTTTGTAGTTGAACGCCACCCAGTGGCTTCCGTCTCTGGCAAAGCCTTCCTCATCGAAGGCGGCGGCACCGAGGTGAAGATCTTCGAGGTCGGGGATGTATCCCTGGAACCCCGCATCCTCCAACCGGCCGGCCAGTTCGGAGTAGTTGTCCTCGCCAATGTAGCGAAGGATTTCCTCGTCGCTGATCTGCGCGACTCGGGTGCGACGATCCTCGAAAAGGTTTTTCCAGTGATTGATGGTGCCGGCTTCGCTGAAACTGTAGGCGACCTGCAGATCGCGATCGTTCATGGTGTTCTCCCGGCCGGGAATATGATCCTGGTGGCAGACATAGCAGGGATTGGCCCGGGCCTCGGTCCGGGTGTAGCACTGCGGAGGCACCACCGCCTCGGGATTGTAGAGCGTGTAGACCGGAGCCATGTCGGGCACCGGCGGCAGGACCTCGTCCAGATCCCGGAGGTAGTCGAGCAGCTCCCGGTAGACGATACGGGATTCGCCCACTTCCGCTCCGGCTCTCACCGGGCCAACGGCCGCGAGCAGGAGCATGACCGGAAAGGCGAACCACGATTGGGAAAACAGGGAAGCGCGAGACATGGGCGGAAAGGGAAAGGATTTCGTTCGTGCTCGGATAAGCTTCCTCCCAAAAGGGCGGCCCCAAACGGGACCGCCCTCGGGAAGGTGGATGACTCGATATCGAAAGCCCGGGGCTCCGATATCGCACCGAAACCTCACTGGTTGGTGGCGCGGCGGAAACGACCCCGCTTCAGCGCGCGAACGAAGCGCTGGTTGTCGATGCTGCTGAGGTTGAAGGTCCAGACGGCATCACCGAAACCGTCGACGACGTTCGCCAGGTTGGTGCTGTCGGGATGCTGGACACTGACGTGGAACTCGGTGGGCACCGCCGGATTGAAGATCATCCCGGTGGATTCGGAACCATCGACGCGGAGGCTGAGGAAGTGGTCGAGAGACTCGGCCACGCCGTCGCTGTTGCGATCCCGGGCGAACCAGATATCACCACCGGTGGAACTGCCGTTCGGCGAGTCTTCGATGACGTAGAGGTTGCCGAGAGCATCGATGGCGAGGTTGTCGGGCGAGTTGAGTACGCCGGTGGTGCCGGGGTAGCCGAGGTTCTTCGGCGTGTTCGCTTCGGACAGGAAGGTGCGAACGATGGCGCGACCGCCGCCGTTGCGTCCGGCGGCTCCGCCGCGGGTGCCGAGCATCTCGATGGAGAGCACCTTCTGCTCGGAGGTGACCGCGACGTAGATGACCTCGCGACCGTTGCGAAGGCGGCTCACGATCATGTCCTCGGGACGACCGTAGGGAGTGGCATCGACATCGTCGGCGGCCGGGCGACCTCCGCGGCAGGTGGGATCGGTGCGGGGATCGGTGGACGGACCTTCACGGAACGGATCGGTGATGCCGGGAAGGGCGTTGCCGTCGCGATCGGTGAGCGGAATCCAGGAAGCGCGACCTTCCCGGGTGGCGGCCACGTTCGTGCCCTCGTTCCAGTTCTCGGAGGCATCTCCGGTGTAGGCATCGACACGCAGCACGAAGGTCTGCCCCTTCGTGTAATCGCCGCGCTTGCTCATCACGAACTTGTAGATCGAGCCGGAATTGTACTCGTCGATGAAGTAGATCGTGTTGCGGTAACGGAGGCTGAAGTTGATCCCTTCGTGAGCTACACGCGGGATGGCTTCCAGCGGGCGGGTCTGGATGTTGTTCGGATCGTCCATGGGGTTGAGCACCTCGATGACGCGGCCGGTTCCCGACCACTCTTCCGCGAGAAAGAGAGTGTTGTTCGGCGTCCAGCGGCAAGGATCGAAGGCACCGTAATCGGAAGCCCAGTTACCGGATCCGTCGCCCGCGAAGAGCAGCTCGCAGGAATTGGAGTAGATGTCGTAGCGGCTCACCCCGGCACCGGTGCCGGTTTCATGAGGAATGAACAGGTGGGTTCCGTTCGGATGACAGGCCGTCATGTCGAACATGGAGGCGTTGGAAGCGAGACCGGGAACCCGCTGGATGGTTTGGCCGGGGCTGAGAATGGGATTTTCGACTTCGGCGAGGCTGACCCAGTTGACCTGCTGGAGGCCGGCGGGAGCAACCCAGGGAGCGGTGAGTTCCTCAATGTCGTTCGGATTGACGACGGGCGCCGACTGGGTGAGCGGCGTGAACCAAGTGTCGGTTCCGGCGTGAAGGACGGAAGCCGACAACAGGGTGGTCCCCAGGGCAAGGGCCGAGGACCGGATGGAGTGCTTGTTCATTGATGGTGTTGGGTGACAGATTGGGTTTGGTGGAGCAAAATCGCGAAATGCGATTCGCGCGCCCTCCTCTTGCCCGGTTTGCGCCCGTTCGGCAGGCTCAATTTTGTGCCGAACTCGACATGTGAAGAATTCGTTGCTTGGCACGCACCCGCTCCCGAC
>JAUIGT010000217.1 GCA_030432615.1 Verrucomicrobiia bacterium | reverse complement strand
AAGCAGTCCGTCCTTCGTCGCTGTCCACCCGAACCGGAAGAATCTCTACGCCGTCTCCGAACGTCCCGCCTCCGGTGGCGGCAAGGAAGGCACCGTTACCGCTTACGCGCTCGATCCGGAGACCGGCGCGCTCACGAAACTCAACGCCCGCGGCACCGGAGGCGCCGCTCCCTGCCACGTTTCCGTGGCCCCGTCGGGCGACGCCATCGTCGTCGCCAACTACACCGGCGGCAGCTGCGCCTCGCTGGGACTGGCTGCCGATGGATCGCTGACCGAGGCCGGCAGCTTTCACCAGCACCAGGGTTCCAGCGTCAATCCCAAGCGCCAGAAAGGTCCCCACGCCCATTCCGCCAACTTTTCCCCCGACGGCCGCTTCGCCTTCGTCACGGACTTGGGCACCGACGAGATCCGGAGCTACGCGTTCGACTCCGCGACCGCGGAAATGCGTCCCCACGGGGCCGTCAAACTCACGCCCGGTGCCGGCCCTCGCCATTTCGCCTTTCATCCCGGGGGAGACCACGCCTGGGTCATCAACGAACTCGCGCTGACCCTGACCGGATTTCGCTACGATGCGGAAAGCGGCACCCTCACCGAGTTCCAGACCATCTCCACCGTGCCCGAGGCCGACCGCGAACGCCCGGGTCTCTCCACCGCCGAAGTGCAGGTGCATCCGAACGGAAAATTCGTCTACGGTTCCAACCGCGGGCACGACACCATCGCCGCCTTTCGGATCAACCAGGCGACCGGCCAACTGGCGTTCATCGAGGTCGAGCCGATCCAGGGAAAGACCCCGCGGAATTTCGGCATCGCCCCCGGTGGTCGCTGGCTTCTCGCCGCCGGCCAGGGATCCGACTCCGTTCGCGTGTTCGCGATCGATCCCGAATCCGGTGAACTGACGGACACCGGGACCCAGGTCTCAGTCGCCTCCCCTGTCTGCGTTCGCTTCCTCTCCTTGCCCTGAGCGGATACCATCCGGGCGGATCGCCGCTCCCCCGCGCGCGTGAAAACTACGAGAAGCATTCGGCCTTCGGATTCTGGTAAATCCGGTGTCTATGAGGGTTCGCAAAAAATTTCCCAGGATTCGGAAGATTCCTCCCTCCCACCGCCCTTTGGGGGTCGCGACACCGCTTGGAACTCATATTCATTGAAATTCCCAGAAAAATCGTTTAGTTCTCTTAACTTTTTACTTGTGGGAAATACGAAAAAATTTTAAAATTGCCGCCATGAACCGAATCATTGTTTCCCTGACCGCGCTTGCTCTCGCCGGTTCCGCCTCGCTTCGGGCAGCGGAAACCGATCCGAATCTCGATTACAACGTCCTTCAGGGGCGAATCGCCTCCCTGGAGAGCAAGGTCAAGATGTTGGAAACCGCGCTCAATGAGCTGAGCGCCGAGGTGGCGGCGGAGCCCTCGCCCACCAAGCAGACCGCTCCCGCTCCGAAGCCGCAGGCTCCCGCCCCGGCTCCCACCGCGAGTGCCGATGCCACCGAGCAGCCGAACCTTCCCTCGCCCGCTCCGGAAAAGACCAAGGCGCCGGCCGCCGATCCCGAATTGGAGAAATACACCATCGGTGAAGGCGACACCATCAGTTCCATCGCGCAGACCCTCGGGATTCCCCGTTCCGAGTTGATGGAAGCCAACAGTCTCCGCGAAGGGCAGCAGATCTATATCGGCGATCAACTGATCGTTCCCCAGCCGCAGCTCAAGGAAAGTCCCGAGCAACAGCTCGCCAGCAACGACACCCCGACCAGGAAACCCGCTCCCTCTTCGAAGAAGGAAGAAACCACCAAGCCGGCGGGTCCGACCTCACCCGAAGCCGGTTCCTACACGGTCAAGAGTGGCGACACCCTTTCCCGGATCGCCAAGCAGCACGGCATCTCCATCGCGGCGCTGAAGACGGCCAACAATCTCTCCAGCGACCTCATCACCCTGGGCCAGACGCTCAAGATCCCCGGCAAGAGCAAAGGCAACACCACTCCTCAGGCCGACGAGAATACCGTCGCCGCCTCCGAGGACGTCAACAAGCTGCTCCGTCCCGAGGAAAACTACGGCGTCTACACCGTGGAACGGGGCGACACCCTCTACTCCCTCGCCCGCGACTTCTTCACCACCCCGGCCGAGATTCAGCGCCTCAATCGCCTCGGCGAGAGCACTTCCATTCGTCCCGGCCAGGACCTCATCGTTCCCACGTCCGCCTACGAAAAGCACCACGATCTGGCCAAGAACGGCTGATCGGTTTGAACGAAATTTTGAAAAGATTTGTCTCAGATAACGTCTCCCGAGGTTGTTGAGACATCGTTGAGTGGTCAAAGGAGAGCCCGGTTCGTTCGCGAGCCGGGCTTTTCCTTTTTTCGCTTCTGTGTCAGGGTGAGCGCAAACACGGCTCGTTCTCCCATGACCTTCCCCCGCTCCGCTTTCCCCCTCCTCTCCTCGTCCTTGTCCCTTCTGCTCGCCTTGGCGGCCGGTATCGTCCAGGCCCGGGCGGAAACGAATCCGTCGGAGGACGAGGTCGTCCGGGCTTTCACCGAGGGCGATTACGACCGGGTCATCGACCTGACCGCCGCCGTCGCCAAGGATTCGGACCTGATGCGCTATCGGGCCGGGGCTTTCCAGCGCCGCGGGGTGCAGCACTTCTTCGATGCCGAGATCAAGGAATCGATCGCCGACTTCGACGCCTTTCTCGAGATCGTGCCCGAAGAGGACCCGCACCACTGGCAGCGCGGCATTTCCTACTACTACGCCGACCAGTTCGAGAAGGGTAGAGCCCAGTTCGAGCGGCACCAGACCGTCAATTCCCAGGATGTGGAGAATGCCGTCTTTCACTTCATCTGCGCGGCCCGGGCACCCGGAGGTTCGCCGGAGAAAGCTCGCGCCGATTTCATCACCATCGAGTCCGACCCGCGCGTGCCCATGAAGGAGATCTGGGCGCTCTACGCCGGCAAGGGAACCGCCGACGAGGTAATTGAAGCCACCCGGCGCGGCAATCCCTCGGAGGAGGAACTCCGGAACCGCCTCTGCTACGCCCACCTCTACCTGGGACTCTACTTCGAGGCACTCGGCGACGCGGACAAAAGCGCGGAACACATCAAACTCGCGGCCGGAAAATACCGGATGGATCACTACATGGGCAAGGTCGCCCAAGTTCACGCCAAGCTCCGGAAACTCGATGTCGAGCCGGCAGCCACCGAGTAGGCTTTCCCCGAAAACCGCCGATCGACGTCGATCAACCTCAAGCTTTTCCCCTGCTGTCCCGCCATGAAAAACTCCCTGCTTCCCCTCTTCGCGATTACCCTCGCCTTTCCTCAGTTCCTGTCCGCCGAGGACAAGAAACCCGCCTCCGCCGAATCCGAGGAAGCTCCCCGCTATACCACCAAGGAACCTTCCCGCGACGGAATCGGCAAGGTCTACATGGGGCGGGAACTCTCCCAAGTGGTCGGCCACGGAGCAGTGCGCTGGCTGGAGCGTCCCGAGCGCGAACGCGAGGAACTACCCGGCAAGGTCATCGAGAACATGGAACTGAAGCCGACCGACGTCGTGGCCGACATCGGTGCGGGCTCCGGCTACTTCACTTTCCGCATGGCGCCCGAGGTGTCGGAGGGAAAGGTGCTCGCCGTCGATATCCAGCAGGAAATGCTCGACTTCATCGAGGGCCGAAGGCAGGAAACCGGGCACGCGAACGTCGAGACCATTCTCGGGCAGGTCGATGACACCCGGCTGCCCGAAGGCCAGGTCGATGCCGTCCTCATGGTCGATGCCTACCACGAGTTCTCCCATCCCTGGGAAATGATGACTTCCATCGTCAAGGGCCTCAAGCCGGGTGGACGGGTCATCCTGCTGGAATACCGCGGCGAGGATCCCACCGTCGCCATCAAGCCGCTTCACAAGATGACCCAGCGCCAGGCCATCCGGGAAATGAAGGCCGTCGGCCTCGAGCATGTCGAGACCCGCGATTTCCTTCCCAGCCAGCATTTCATGATCTTCCGCAAGCCGGCCGGTGACGCCTCGTGAAGTTCCCTTCCACCCGGAGCCTAGCCACTGTCGTCTGGGCTGGCGCCCTCCTGTTCACCGCCGGCTGGTGGGCGCTCAGCTACCGCTACGGCATCGGGTTCGCCGCCAGCGGACCACCGCTCGCCAAGACCGTTTCTTCTCGCCACGCCACCCCTCGTAGCGGAATCGCGCTCGTCAGCGGCGTCGGCAAAGCGATCGTCTACGTCTCCTGGTCGTCCGCTTTCACCCGCCAAGGAATCATTTTCGAGCCGGTGCTCGCACACGAGTTTCCGCACCCCTGGTTCGGATTCCAGAAGGAAGGCGGCCGTCTCTGGTTCAGCTTTCCGATCGGATGCGTGTTCGGGCTCACCGTTGCAGCCAATCTATGGTCGCACACTGGTCGATTCCGAAAAAGCCAGCACCACTAGCTGGTGACTCCCTTTCCCTTCCCCAAGCTCCGCTCGCGAATCCGCGCGAGCTTTCGCTTTCTGAACGCCTGGCATTTCCAGCACCGAACGGCCCTTTTGTACGGTGATCTCCCCAGAACCTCGAAGAAATACTGCTGTGTTTCAGCCCGCCAGACCTCAGGTTTTCGACATTCGATGCAGCGGTATTCGATGTCTTCATAGAATGGTTCCGGCACGCTGAGCTCTGCCTTTCCAGACCTCTCCACATCGATGGGAATGGCAAATTCCGGGACCTCGTCCGCGCTTCTGATCAGACCACGCTGAATCAGCCTCTGAATGCGCGACCTGCGTTGCTGATTCAAGAGGTGCAGTCTCGGCTTCGCGTTCTTTCGTCCGATGAAAGCCATGCCTGTTCACCAACGGAAAACTTCAACGACTGCAAGATCATGTCGTCGCCAGCTTTTCGGAGCTGGAGAAACGAACTTTGCCCAGTACCAATGCGCCCCAGAACGGCAGGTTCACGAAGAACAGGAAGTCCACCGCCTCGAAGTAGTAGAAGGGCAGGTTCATGATCGTGAAGATGAACGCGTGCAGGGACATGAGGCCGATGCCGACCACGAGGGCGGAGGCCCGGTTGAAGAGCGTCAGGAAGGCCAACAACTCGATGTAGAAGCCGAGGGCCAGGAAGAACATCATGAGGCCGGGACGGTTCAGGAGTAACTCGATCGCCCACTGGTTGGTCTCGGTGCTGATGGGCGTCTCCAGGTTGTCGTAGAAGGCCTGGAGCCGGTTCTTCTCGAATTGGACCGCGATGTTGGGCAACTGGTTCACCCATTTCGCCCCGGGAATGATTCCGCCTCCGGAGTTCACCCACTTGCTGACGGCGGAAATCACGTAGCCGGCACAGATCATCTGCTGCGACCAGAAGATGGCACCACTGGCGCTGTCCAGCCCGCTTTCCGCCAAACGCCTGGGGCGGAACCGTTCCCACGTGAACCACGCGGCCTGCCCCAGCATGACCAGGGCCACGACCTGGGTGGCATGATGGGAACCCTCCGGCGAGCTGTGGATGCCGCCGACCACGGCCTGGATCAGGAACAGCACCCAGGTGGTTCCCAGCTTCCATCGACCCGCCGCGTAGATCACCAGCAGGACCAGGGACAGTGCCGCGATGACATAGGTGGGCACCGGCTGACCGGCCCAGCTGAGATCCATCAGTGACGGCAGCCCGTTGGCTCGCTCGATGTCGTAATGATCGTGGATGTTGACCGCCCAGGGACGCCAGGTGTGCCAGGTCGCGAACCAGAAGGTGATCGCGAACCCGATGCGCATGACCGTCCATTCCCATGGGGCGTAGCGGATGCGGCCGAGTTGATTGGAGAAGAGAGTGCGAAAAAAGGTCTTCATCGAGTGGTAGGAAAATGCGGGCCAACAACTCCGGAACGGGACCGGCCATCACCGGCGTCTCGATCCCGGACGGGAAACCCTCGGTCAGTCGGCGGAAAGAGCGGCGACCTCGTCCTCGCGGGTCACGATCCGGTTTCCCTCTCGGAAGACGCGCACGTCCACGAGGCGAACCCCGTCCAGTTTTCCGTCGGCAAACGAGGCCGGCGAGCGGACGTCGCGCAGGTAGCGGAGGGTGGCTTCGCCAGCGAGCCGTTTCTGGTCGATGGACCAGTCGAAATGCGAGCCCTTGAACTGTTTTTTCAGGTCGTTGAGGTCGTCCCCGTACTGCTTCTTCAACTCGGTGGAAAACACGCTCACGGTCGGAACCGTGGGCAGCGGTTCTCCATCCGCGGACTTCAGGTATACCAGGTAGCTCCGGTCATCGAATTTCGAATACATCGGGAAGGACGAGAGCGGATAGAATTCCGCCCGGGTGCCGTCTCGACCCACCACCCAGCAAAGCGCCATGGCAATGAACATGGGGAGCAGAGCGAGGAGGGATCGACCGCAACAGGGCAAGCACTGGCGCATGGGATGGATAAGGAAAAGGATCGGAGTCGGAAATCGGGATCGGCTCGCGGGCGGCACGCGTTCCGGCTTTTCCCGACAGGTATCCGGTTCGCGTACCTCTTCGCGCCGCCGCTTGCGATTCGCTGTGCGCATCTTGCGACGAGGCCGGGAATCCCGAAACGACCGCAGCATGCACCGGCACACGCGGGATTGCCAACGGGATTTCGTCCACCGCCTGCGGGAGGCTCCCAAGGATCACCATTGAGTTGCCGTCGCAATCTGCTATGAAGTGGTCTCGACTCTTTCTATGGACGGACTCTTCGGACTCATCGCCGTGGTCAGCCTCATCGGCTGGATCGCCACCCGCTATTCGATCTGGTGCCTGCCCTTCGTGGTCTCGCTCGCCATTCTCGCCGAGGACGATTTCTATCCGCTGTCCTACTTCCCGATGTACAGCGACCCGGACGAGAGCGAGAACTACCTCTACGTGGCCACCTTCGACGAGGACCCGACCAAGCACGAGCCCATTCCCATTCGCGATCTCACCGGCCTCAGCGCCCCGAAGGTGAAGAAGATGTGGAAGAGCTACGCCCGCGATTTCGCCGACGATCTCGGCAAGAAAGACACGAAACTGACCGAGAAGGAGGTCAACGAGGCTGCGGAAATCCTCCTCGACGAGTTCCGCGAGGTCGCCGAGGACCGAGGCCAGGAACTGCCCGATCACCTGGCCCTGGTCGAGATCTGGATCGTCGGCACCGACGAGGGTGGCTGGACCGAAAATCTGCGCATCCTCGGGGCCCAGCCCGCAGAGCTGCTCGAACCCGGCCACACCGGCATCGGGATGAAGCCGGAGGTCGCCCGCACCGACTGACCTCCGATTCCCCGCCCCCGCGCCTTCCCTCACGTCACTGACATCTCCTTTCCTTTCCGATGCTTGAAGCCCTGAAAGACCGTTGCTCCCGCCTCCGCCGGCATCCGCTGGTGGCCCGTTGCGTCGAACATCCATTCTGGCGTCACCTCGCCCAGCGCCTGCGCCCGATCGCCCGCCAGTTCGACGGGCCGCGCTTTCACCGTTTCGAGATCGTCTTCATGCGCGTTCTCTTCGCCTACGTCGTCTACCAGTCGATGCCCCTCGGCGATCCGTTCTCCAGCGGAGCGATGACGCTCAGCAATCACCTCGCACCCGGCAAGCTGCAGGAGATCGTGTCCGATCCCGCCAGGGACAACGCCCTGCGCCCGCCCCTGCTGCCCATCTCGCAGATGCTGCCCAACTCCGAGGCCGCCCTGACCTACCAGGACCAGAACAAGCCCAACGGCATCGCCAACCTCGTCGATCTCACCTTTTTCTCCAAGCCGGCCTTCATCAACGCGCTGCCCTGGATCGTGATCCCCTGCCTGCTGCTCTACGCCGCCGGCATCGGTCTGCCGGTGGCGCTACCGCTCCTCACCCTCTTCAGTATCGGCAGCCGGACGCTCTACAACTCCCAGGGCTACATCCATCACGGCTACCAGATGCTGTCGTTGATCCTCCTGGCGCAGACCATCGTGGTGCTGTGGCACACCTTCCGCGGCGACTGGCGCGCGGCCTTCGGATTTCGCCGAGCCGAGCGGCACCAGGGCCGGACGGTTTGGGACTGGATGATCCGCTACTCGCAATGGATGATCATCATCTGCTACGTCATCGCCGGCGTCATCAAGCCCATCCGGTCCGACGGCGAGTGGTTCAAGAACAGCCATTACATTGGCATCCAGGTGGTCAAGACCCACCGGCAGAACTACTACAGTTCGCTGGAGGAAAAGTGGAACATCCCCGAGCCCGAAGTGGCGAAATTCATGCTCAAGGATCACCCGAACCTGGTCCGGATTTTCCTGAGCTGCGGCGTCCTGCTGGAAATCTTCGCCTTCCTCGCGCTCTACAACCGCTTCCTGTCGCTGCTCATCGGCTTCGCCCTGGTCCTGTTCCACTATTTCAACGACCTCATGATGGGGCTGTATTTCTACGGCAACGAGAAGCTCGACTGGATCTTTCTCATCAACCTGCCCTTCTGGATCTGGTGGCTTTTCTTCCGAAGGCGGGTCCGCCAGGAACAGGAAGTCGGCGAAGTCGAACCCGCGGCGGCGGTGTGACCATCCGGAGCGGCAGCCTCCGTGTTGCCCGCTTCAATCCAGGCCGCTGATCTTGCACCCCATCGCCTCGGTCTTCGCGACCGGGACCCGTTTCCCTTCTCGAATCGCCTTCAACGCATCGCGCAAGTCGGCGGTCGTCGCCTCGCGCTGGCGCCTGGTGGGCCCGAGATAGAGATCGTTGATCCGCCCTTGGTAGAGGATCTTTCCGTCCTCGCCGACCACCACCACCTCGGGCGTGATCTTCGCGCCGAGCTTCTTCGCGACCGCCTGGTCGGCGTCGCGCAAGACGGGAACCGTGAACTCCATCAGCGACGCATGCTGAACCACGACCTCCTCCGGAACCGAGGTGTCCGAGTGGATGATGCGAAACGCGAACGCCTCCTCGAAATCCCCGATGATGGCATTCATCTCGGGCGCGAAAGTATTCGAGGTAGGACAGAACGGCGAAACGAAAAACAACACCGCCGCCTTCTTGTCTCCCGGATCCAGGGGATCGAGACGCTGGCCAAGAATATCGGTGAGAACGAAGGATCGCTTCTCCTCCTCCGCGCCAAGGACGAAGGCGGGCGAGGCCATGGCGACAAAGACGACGAAGATACGGAAATCGACCGAGAAGCGTTTCATGGTCGGGAACTATCGCCATCGACCGAAGACAGGCAAGCGCCGTCCATCGCGATCGATCACCGATCTTTCGTGCAGCAACTTTTTTAATTGCATCATTGCGCAACTATGAAATTCTGAACGTCGTCCGCTTCTTCGATCCGCCATGGCACCCACTGCAATTTCCCGCGTCCTCCTCCTCCTGTTCTTCCTGCCCTTCGGGGCCTGTCGTCAGGCGGACGAAACGCAGACCCTCACCCTGACCGGCTCCAGCACCGTGGCGCCACTGGTGTTTGACGCCGCCAAGCGCTATGAGGAAAGCCATCCCGGTATCCGCATTGACGTGCAGACCGGCGGTTCCTCCCGCGGAATCGCCGACGCCCGATCCGGCCTCGCGGACCTTGGCATGGCGTCGCGGGCG
>JAUIGT010000216.1 GCA_030432615.1 Verrucomicrobiia bacterium | reverse complement strand
GGTGCGTCGACGGCAACCGGTTTCTCGGCAAACACGTGCTTGCCCGCCTCGATGGCCGCCCTGAGGTGGACAGGACGAAAATGGGGCGGCGTGGTGAGCAACACCACGTCCACCTCCGTCTTCAGCAGCTTCTCGTAGGCATCGAATCCGACGAACTGGCGGTCCTCTCCGACCGCAAACTTGTCACCCATGATCTTCCGAAGTCGCTCCCTGGAAGCATCGAGCTTGTCGCGAAAGACATCCGCCATGGCGACGAGCCGAAGGTTCGGATCGGCCTTCATGGCATCCACGACGGCACCGGATCCGCGACCACCGCAGCCGATCAGACCGATGCGAAGGGTCTTTTCCGCCTCGGTCCCGACAGCCAGGGCTGGCTCGGCGGCGACCAGGCCAGCGGCAGTGGCGATGCCGGCTTCGGAGAGGAATGTGCGCCGGGAAGATGGAGAGCTTTTCATGCCGGTAGGACAAAGGATTCCGGGGCCATTCTCAAGTCCCCATTCTTGCCTTCAATTCGCATAGAGACTCCGGATTCCACCGGGAAGTTCGTGGACTTCCTTCACTTCGGCCTCGCTCAAGGCCCGATTGAAGACGGCCAGGTCGTCGAGATGCCCGACGTAGGCTGCGCCGCCTAGATTCGGCCGGGCCGCTCGATCCACCGGTAGGAGCGTTTTGCGTTCAACGAACAGAACTTCCGGGTGGCCGCGTCGCCCTTCTCCGATGCGTACTCGAGAACGATGCGCTGAAGCGTTTCGTAGGTCTGGCCACGATCCGACACCGGCCAGTTGCTTCCGTAGATCACGCGATCGTCGCCAAACGCGTTCCAGACGACGTCGACGTAGGGCCGATAGAAATCGAGATCGGCCGGGGCCCGGTCGAGCTTGTTGTGAGCGGCGGCGCTTTCGACCAGTGCGGAGACCTTGCAAAACACGTTGGGGTGCCTCGCCGCCGCTTCGATCCCCGCTTTCCAATCCGCCGGGGGCGCCTCCTTCGTGATGGCGACGTTGCCGATGTGATTCTGCACGATCCGCAGTCCGGGGATCTTCGGCGCGAGTTTGGCGATGACCCCCGGCGTGCTCGGGCCGCCGTTGACATCGAGCGCGAGATCATTGTCGGCCAGGAGTTGCAGATCGCGCAGATTCCCGGCTTCGAGCAGGCTTTCCAACAAGCTCACCGAAATCCGGATCCCGCGGAAAAGTTCATTCGCCGCGAAACGCTTGACGTGCTTCGCGAAATCCGGGTCGCCCGGTTTCAGGTTTCCGACGACTCCAACCACGAATGGATCCTCCTTCGAAAGATCGAGGAGCCACTGATTGTCCTCGATCCACGGGCTCGCTTCGATGATCACCGTGCCCGTCACGGGCCGGAACTTCTTCACCTCGCGCAGGTGCTTCGGCAAGACCCTGCGATACAACGGCGTTCCCTCGCGGGGCCAGGGCACGCCTTCCGGCCGCGTCGGATCGTAGAAATGCGTGTGGCAATCGATGATGTCGAGATCTTCGGACTCCAGAGCACGCGCACCGACGCAGGTCGCCGTCATGGCCAAACCGCCGAGTGCCAGCACTCGCCTGCGATCCATCGTTGGGCGTTTCATGACCGCATCTTCGGCACCGATCGGATTCGCCACCCGGGCGAGACGACGGCGTTTTCGTTCCTGGTTGGACCGCTTCATTTTTCCACCCCCTTCCCCATCCCGTCGACCGGTTCGGCGATACGAACGCGATCCCTACCGACCATGTCCACCAGGTCCGGCAGGTCATGGTGACGCAGCACGCCGTGAACCATGTTCACGGTCTGGTTGAACGATTCCCCTGCGCCCGTCAGCAGCTCCCAACTCGGAATCATCCGGCGCAAGGTCACCGAGTCGAACGGAACGGAAGCGAGCGCCGCGGCGTGAAGCGCCGGGATGGCGGCTTCGCCCTCGGCAATCACGTCGATGTTCTCCGATCTCGTCCGCAGGAACGCCGCCCACTGCAGCGCATCGTCGGTTCGCATCCCGACATAGCTCCTGCCCATGAGATAGGCGGTGAAGATCTCCAGGTTGTCCGGACCGAATCGCCCCGCGCCCCAGGCGCGCCGTCGGGAGCCGGTTTCCGTTTCTCCGATTCCGCGCAGTTCGGCGGCCAGGACGATCCGCCCCTCCCTCACGAGTCGCTCGATCGGACCACCCGGCGCGGCATCGGCTTTCATGCTATCCCCATGCAGGTAGAGCGTGGCTTCTCCGCTCGGCGTTTCGGGGAGGAAGAGCAAGGCCGGGAGCCGAAAGGCGTCCTCGACCCTCAGGGCGAGCTTCTCGATGTGGTAGCCCTCGCGCTCGAGCCGACCGACGACCTCGACCTGCGGCTGGGGAAGCTGGGCCGCCGCTCCGATGACCTCGCGGATCGTCTCCCGATTCGGTGGGCTCGTCCGGTCCGCCTCGAGCCGTCGAGCGATCTCCGCATTGATCTCGAAGACACTGCGTTCGCCCGGCATCAGCAGTACCTGACCCTCCGGCGAGCACTGCAGCTGCCGGTCCGTGAAATCGGGCTCGGTGAAGGCGCGCAGTTCGTCGTCGGTGAAGGAGTCGGGCAGCCTCTCGATCTCCCGGACCTCGATGTCCCTGCCCAGGAGGTGCCTCGCCATGAATCGCGTCACCGCTTCCCGCAGCTGCAGGGTGAACCCGTGGGGCGCGTCGGGAGCGGCGAGGTCGATCATGTCCGGATGACCGAGCCGGGAGTAGAATCGCTTGGCGTCGCGGAACAGCTCCCAGGTCCCCTCGAAGGCGAAGGTCGCGTCGCGCGTACCCGCGGCGATGAGCGTCGGCTTCGGCGCTCGCATGAGGCAGTAGTCGGCCTCGTCCATGCCGAACGCGACCTGGCCGAAGATGTTCTGCTCGCCATCCTGCGGCCCCTTCGTCTCGACGAGTGCCCGGAATGTCGTCAGGTAGCATCCCGGCGCCGCGGCGACGACCCGATCATCCAGCGCCATGAGATAGGCCGTCGCCGTGCCTCCGCCGGAATTGCCGGTGCATCCGAACTTGTCAGGGAGAATGTCGGACCGCCCCTGAAGGTAGTCGACGACCCGCATCCCGTCCCAGATGCGAAACTGCGCGGCGTTCGATCCGATCAACGCGCTGCTGATCCCGGTCATGGTGTGCTCCGTGGTGCAGAGCAGGCGCACGGTCCGGTGGGGTGTCTCGACGTGGGGCGCATCCTCGAACGTCTCCCTCGCCCCCTCGGGATCCAACAGCTGGTAGCGTTCGCCCTGCCCGATGGGGTCGTAGCACATCGCCGCCATCCCGTGCCGTGCCAGCAACCGGCAGGCGAGTTGATACTGCCCCGAGGCCTTTCCGTTGTGGCTGTGTCCGCAGGGAACGAGAACGGCCGGCCAGGGGCCCGGTGTCTCCGGCAGGTAGAGATTGGCGGTCAGGTGGAAGGCTGGCCGGGTCTCGAGGATGATCTTCTCGACGCGATACCCCTCGCCCTGCAGGGTGCCGGTGATCCGGGGGTTCAGCGGGGTCGGATCCGGAAGCCCGCCGATTCGTTCGAGGAAGAATTCCCGTCGCTCGGCCTGCCACTGTCGACAGGCGGCCTCGCTCTTGATCATGGTCTCGAAACGCTCGCTGCGCTGTTCGGTCAGCGCGACGAATTCGCGGTACAACCAGTCCTCGAACGCATGACCCGGCGTGGCTCCTTCACCGTCCGGTCGAAGCACGGTCAGGGACTCGTCCGCTTGCAGGACAAACGGCAGGAGGATGGCAAAAAGGGCGATCGAGCTGCGCATGGAATCGATAGGGGAACTTTGCCGGAGGATCTATGGTGCTTCGATGAATCGGAGAGAATACAGATCGGCGTTCTCCATCCTGATCCGCAGCCGGACCTCCTGTCCGGCAAGTTCCGCCAACGAGCCCCCGCGCCAGACGACCTCGTGTTGGAGTTCGTTGCCGAACAGGGCCTCCGAGTCATGGAGCGTGAAGCCGGGAATCGCCGTTCCGTCAGGCCGGCAGAGCTCGAAGCGGATCCAGCCGGTCGCATCTGTCGCGTAATTCACTTCGAGCGCGCTTCCCTCGAATTTCAGCGGCCGCGTCAACGCTTCACCGACTTGGCCGGCGGACTGGAGCGAGACGAACCCGTCCTTCCGGAGCGTGCCCCGCCGGAGACGCATGCTGGGGTGCCGGTAATGTTCGGTCCAATAGATCGAAAGCTCCTCGGGACCGGTTTCGATGATTCCCCAGGCGGGATAGTTGTTCCGATCGGTCCACACTTCCGGCTCGGTCGAAGGACGAATGAACGCGTTCGACCAACGCTGGAAGTGCAGCCCGTCGCGGCTGCTCATGAGGATCGCATCGCTGACGCCAGGCGGCTCGCGACCTTCGATCTTGGTGCGGCCGGGGACGAATCGAGCGGGCAGACCGAGGTAGAGGTGCGGCGCGCGGACGTAGGGCTGGATTCCGTTGGTGTAGAGGTGCTCGGAACGCGCGTCGTCGTATTCGAGGAACACCGGATCGGACCAGGTCCGAAAGTCCGGGCTCGTGCAGGTCATGACGTCTCGCACCCCATCTCGACCTTTGCGATGAAAGTCCACGTAGCATTCGCGGAGCGGATCCCAGAAGGCCAGGTTCTGCGAGTCGAACGCGCCGTCGGTGATCGCCGGGTGTTCGAGCAACTCGCGCCAGTGGATGCCGTCGGGCGAGGCGAAGACTCCGAGCCCGCGTCCGTGATGGGAATAGCCGACCGCCTTGAATCGCTCGTCGGCCGCGGCCTCGGGATTGCTGTCGAGGAAGGGCGTGAAATTGTGCGCGCCGGTGCCGCGCCAGATGAGGTTGTTCTCCTTCGATCCCTGGTACTCGATCAATCCCGCGTCGACCCGCTCGAAGCGAATTCCATCGCGGCTTTCGGCGACACAACAGACCTGCCCGGCACTCCCGGGCGCGACCTGGCCGCGGTAATACATCAGGATCCGCTCCCCGTCGCGCACCATCGCGAAGTAGGCCGAGGTCTCGCCTTCCCACGGCTTGTCGAGCTTCAGCACGACCTCGCGCGGATCGGGCCGATGCAATCGCCGTTGCATTCCACCACCCGTGCCATCGAGCAGGAAGTCGTCGACGAACAACTCCCGGCGGTGCCCGATCTCGTAGGTCGGTTTGTCGCCGGGTTCGACCAGCGTCAGTCCCGGCGCACCCGGTTCGTCGCCGCCCTGCACGGTCAGTTCGGCGTCATCGGCATCGAACCCGCCGACGTCGCCCACGTAGGCATAGATCGCGACGCTCACCTCCCAGGCCGCCGCGGGGGCGGCTTCCTCGACCACGACGCGTTGCCAGTCTTCGGCCGATCCCTCGGTGCGCCCGTAGGTGTGCTCGATGCGGCGGCCGTTCAGGTCGTAGAAATTGAGGTAGACTCCGGGGCGGCAGGCATCCGTCGACCGGAGCCAGGCCGACGCCGTGTAGACCCCGCCGGGCCGTGCGGGAATCCGGCGGCATTCGAGCATCTGGCCCTTCTCCGCGCTGTCGTCGCCGAATCGCGCGAAGGCCTTGCCGGTCCGTCCGCCCTCCTCGACGCGTGCCACCGGGATGCCCTCGCGGTGGTTCCACTCATCGGCGACCAGGCCTTCCGCGCCCCCGACTTCGAACGATGGATTCGCGACCAGGTTGGGCGACTCCGCCGAGAGGATCGTGGGGAGGAGCAGCGGGACGAAGAGGGAACACACTCGATTCACGGACGCGGTTCTACCGCGTCCGGGAGGCGACCGCAAGGTGCGCAAACGGGTTTCACTCGGGGAGCCCCGGTATTCCCGCCCACCATCGGGAGAAGGCCCGCTCCCGGCATTGCCTTGTCACCGGATTCGTGATCTACTCCATCGCGGATGGCCAATGGATATCGCGTCAGTCGCCCCATCGATCTCGAAGCGGGACGTGGGATCGTCGAGTTGGTGCGTGGTCACGCGCCCGACACCTCGGAAGGACACCCGCCTCACTGGCATTCGCAGTGGCAGGTGGTCGCGGTGACCGGGGGCGACGGATGGGTCCGGGTTCGCGGTTCCCGGCATCGAACCTCGGGAGGCTCCCTTTTCCTGATTCCCCCGGAAATCGTCCACTCGAACGGCGTGTACGCCGGTGGTTGCGACTTCCGCTCCCTCCTCATCGAACCCGAGACGGTGGAAGAGATCGCGGCGGCCCGTTCAATCCGGCTGGAACGGAGCCGCATCGTCGCCATGCCGGTGCTGCAGTGCCGGGAATGGACTTCCCGCTTCGATCGTTTCCATCGCAGCTTGCACCAGTCCCGGACGATCGGATTGGAACAGGAGCTCGGGGTGGAAAACTGGGTCGCAGGACTCCTGGCGCGGCAAACGAGCCAGGCGATCGCGCCGCTGGCTCGGGAACAGGCGATCCACCCCGCGGCGCGGCGGGCCCGCGAGTTCCTGGCCGACCATGCGGGGGAAACGGTTTCCCTGGAGCGGCTCGGGCTAGCCAGCGGGTTGAGTCCCTACGAACTGAGTCGGCGCTTCAAGGCAGCCTACGGTTTGCCGCCGCATCGGTGGCAGCTCCAGGTCCGGGTCGAACGGGCCAAGGATCGACTGCGACGCGGGATTCCCGTCGGAGAAGTCGCGCTCGAACTGGGCTTCGCCGACCAGCCTCACTTCTCGCGAGTCTTCAAGCGGGCCACCGGCTATTCCCCCGCCCGCCTTCATCCCGGCGGTGACGGAGAGTAGGCAGGCCGGGTTTCGTTGCTCCTTCCCGAGCCTCCGACGCACCGGGCCGCTCTTTTCCGCAAGATCGTTCAAGCGCTTCACCGCGCCGGGGAGAACACTCCGCCATGACCAGAATCCTCCTGCCACTCCTCGTTCTCCTGGCACCTTGCCCCGCCACCGCCCAGCAAGCGAACACCATCGATCTGCTCGACGGGTTCGAGCCGACCGAAAGCGAGGTGGTCAGCGGTCCCTGGAGATCGACCCCCGAAGGCCTGGAAAGCGAAGGCGCCAAGGGAGCCCGGATCATCCTTCGGCGTGGCATGCCGGCGAACTTCGACCTCCAGGTCGAGTTCACGCGAAAGGCGGGCGCCAACGCGGTGGGATTGATCCTGCCGATCGGCGCCGTCTCCCCCGCCCTCGAAATCAGCGCCTGGAACGGCGAAGCCCATGGACTGTCACGGGTGAATGGTCTTTCCGCCAAGGCGCCCGAGAATCCGGCTTCCGTGCGACCCGGAAATCTCGAGAACGGCGTGCGCCATCGCCTGAATGTCTCGGTGAGGATCGATGGACAGGGGAGCGCGTCCGTGACCGCTGTTCTCGACGGGGAGGAACTGTTCGCCTGGAAGGGTTCCCCCGCCTCCCTGCAACCGAACCTGTTCGTGAACGTGGAGGAGACGGGCGCCCTGGCACTCGCGGCCGTGGAGGACCGCGTGATCTTCCACTCGGTGAAGCTCCTACCCATCCAAGCGGTCCCGATGGCTCCGGCACCGCCCCCCTCCGGAAAGGAGGACACCGGGAGCGGCGAAACGGGCGACATCGACCTCGCCGGCCTCGTGGCCCCGGGAACCCCGGAATGGGAACCGTTCAACGGAGCCGCCTTCCGAGCCGGAACCGGGGGTTCCGTGCAGAGCAGGCCCGAGGCCGGGGCCAGGGACCGCGGCGCCTACCTGGCCGATCGCGACTTCTCCACCGGGACGATCGAGGTCGAGTTGAAGGGAAGCGCCCAGCCCCAGGGAAGCTTTCTCGGCGTCGCCTTCCACGGGATCGACGGCGACCACTACGACTCCGTCTACTTTCGGCCCTTCAATTTCCGCAGCGAAGATGGAACCCGGCGCGGTCACGCCGTCCAGTACATGTCACACCCGGAATTTCCCTGGGACGAACTGCGCCGGGATCGGCCCGAGGTCTTCGAGAACCCGGTCGAACCCGGGCCCGCTCCCACCGACTGGTTCCGCGCCCGGATCGAGGTGGACGAGGAAAGGATTCGGGTTTTCGTCAACGATGGAGAGGAACCCTGCCTCGATGTCGAGAAACTCGGTGACACCCGGAGCGGCAAGGTGGGCCTGTGGTTCAACGGCATCGCCGCCTTCCGAAATTTCCGGGTAAAGTCCTGAATGCTGGACGCAGGATCCCTCCGTTCGCTGGAAGGCGCTTCTTCACTTCCTCACCTGGCCATCCTGCCGAACCAGGATGACCCGGTCGCAGACGACCCGATCTTCCCCTTCCCCGCCCCACGACGCCCCGGTGAACTTCAGGCTCACCCAGGCCTCCCAGCGGCTGGTTTCGCCGGGAAGAAACAGGCGGGAACCGATCGCCACGGAGGTGGCCCAGCTGCGTCCGAACCAGACCAGGCTGTCGTCGGTGGTGACGTCGAATTCCCCGAGGCGGTACAGCCGGTATTCTCCCGGCTCGATGTCGGTGGGCGGGATCTCGAGATCGGGACCGCGGAGAACGACCGAAGGCGTGCGCGATTTCCACTCGGCGAAGCCGCAGCGGAAGGGAACCTGAGGTTGATCGACGATGATCCCCAGCCCGAAAGCCGCCTCGGGATCGGGCAGGCTGCGGGGTCCCTCGCCCCGGCGGCTGTTCACGGGGAGGTAACTGCGAACCCGGTCCGGGGGCAGATCAGCGAAACGTTCCGGCAAGGGCTTCTCTCCCCCGGCCTCGATCCGGGTCGCGAAATCGGCGACCTCTCCTTCGGCCAGTTTCCAGGCCGGCTTGATCCCGGCTGGAGAGACCGCGACATCGGCGGCGGCGATGCGCTCGACGACGGGATGATGATCGCGGTAGGCGCCGGGGAACTGCTCCTTCAGTGCGAACCATTTCCAGAGCGTGGCGACATCGAGTTCGCGCCGGAGAACCTCGACGTTGCCTCGGTGTCGGGGCGAATCCGCCGTGAGCGCGAGCATGCGGTCGAAGGACTGCTGCCAGCGGTGGAGGTTCTCCACCGTGAGGTAGGGAAAGGTGCGGTCGTCGAAGTTGCGCGACTTGTAGGTCACTCCGGGCGCGAAGCGGACCATGGCCTTGCGTGCCTCCTCCAGTTCTTCGAGATACTCCCGGACCAGCGGCGCGGCCGATCCGTAGACGTGATCGGTGAACTCCGCCACCAGGCCATCGGCATCCGCGTCGATGTCCTGCGACAGCTTCAGTACGAGGTAGGCCTGCAGTTCGCTCCAGCCGGAGCGGGAGTTCACGCCATGGTGATCGAGGAAGATCCCGCGCACGCCGATCTCGTGCATCAGGCGAATATTCGTCACCAACCGCTCGACATTGCCGACAGGGACGACATGACCGGTCCCCCAGGGGTTGGGATACATCCACGCCCAGAGATTCCCCGGCGCGGTGATGGCGGCCCAGCCCTCCAAGTGCTGGAAGGTTTCCTGGATCGATTCGTCGGGATGCGTCCAGTCGGCGAAGTAGCAGTCCTCGATCGGAGCGAAATCGACGATGAGATTGTCCGGCAGGCGCTGGCCCTCGGGAAGCTTCGGCGGAATCTGCGTCTGGCTCCGCCGATACGCCAGCGTCTTGACCCGGGTTTCCGGGTGATCCTTCCGCAGGTTCTCGGACAGCTCGATGA
>JAUIGT010000215.1 GCA_030432615.1 Verrucomicrobiia bacterium | reverse complement strand
CATGCTGATGCGGGCGCCGATGTTCAGTGAAGAAGGCGGGCGCACCGTGGATGAAGTCGTGGCCAACATCGACATCGCCCCGACCCTGCTGGAGGCCGCCGGCGTGGCGGTGCCGGATCACATGGACGGGCGCAGTTTTCTTCCCCTGGTGAAAGGCGAGGACGACGTCGAGTGGCGCGACTACCTGCTCTACGAATACTACTGGGAGCGGAACTATCCCCAGACGCCGACGATGCACGCGCTGCGGGGAGAGCGTTTCAAATACGTCCGCTATCACGGGATCTGGGATGTCGATGAACTGTTCGACCTCGAGAACGATCCCGAGGAAACGACCAACCTCATCAACGATCCCGATTATTCCGACAAGGTGACCGAGCTGAACACGCGGCTTTTCGAAATCCTCGAGGAAACCAACGGCAAGCGGATGCCGATTCTCAACGACCGCGGCACCAAGTTCCTCCACCGGAAAAAAGGGGGCACCCCGGCGGCCGAGTTCCCGGAGTGGTTCGAACGCGAGCCCGATCCGCCCTTCATGACCCCGAAGAAATGATCGACGGGATTCCGGGAATCGATCATCCTGCGGCCATGCGAAGCCTTCTTCTGAAATCCCTGCCGGCGCTACTTGCCGTGGCCACCTTTCTCAGCCTGGGCGGTTGCGCCAGTGCTCCGGCCGGCACCGAGCCGGCGCGGGGAATCCGGGGAGACTCCGAGACCGGTCAGGACCGGCTCTGGGAGGTGCACAGCCGCACGATGCGGGAACTGGCCTACTGAACGTGAATCAAGGATTGGCCTGGACTCCTCCGTTGCCGTTGGTGGTGGAGTCGGCCGGCACGGGAATCGCGAATTCGCCGTAACCACGGCGCTCCAGGTAGTCGATCAGTTCCTGGAAGGTCTCTTCCACGGTCAATCCGCGACTGCTGGCGTCCTTCGAGCGCGACTCCTCGAGATCGCCGTCCATCTGGCTGATGCCAGCGTAGCCGACGTTGCCCTCGTCGTCGTCGAAAGGCACCATGCTCTCGTCGTCGGCCGAAAGCGCGTAGCCTTTCATCCGTTTCGGCACCTTGGCCTTCACGTTGGCGCCGCGGATCTCCTTCTCGATCTCCCCGATCGCCAGGAAAGTCGTCTGCGGCGTGCCCGTGGCCGCGGCGGCGGAAATGACGCCGACCACCGTGCCGCCTTTGTTCGGAAAGAACAGGCTTCCGAAATCCACGATCGAGATGTAGCGGCGGTGCGGTCCCTCGCGGAAGGTCAGCAGCCACGAGGCAGGTCCGCCGGTCGCATCCGCCACCACCCAGGCTTCCTCGTAGAAACCGTAGTTGATCGAGGGACCTTCCTTCTCGAAGTCGAATCGATAGATCGCGACCTGGCTGAAGGCGGAAGGGGCCAAGATCGCAGCGGCAAGAGCGATCAGGAGAAGGGCGAGCGAACGGGGCAGAGAAGAAGGGCTCATTTCGACAAGAATGGTAGCGAAACGTCCGGGGACGTCGAGCAGATTGAACCTGTCGGCGAGCAAATGTACTCTCGCGGGCTTGGCGGAATCCCTCACAGAATCGTGTTCACGAACTTCTCGGTATCGAAAACCTCGAAGTCGTCGAACTTTTCGCCCGTGCCGATGAAGCGGGTGGGAATTCCCAACTCGTGGGCGATGGCGACCACGCTGCCGCCTTTGCCAGAGCCGTCGAGTTTGGTGACGATGACGCCGGTGAGATCGAGGGCGGCGTGAAATTCCTTGGCTTGGGCGAGCGCGTTGGAGCCGGTGGTGGCATCGACCACGATCCAGCGTTCCTGCGGCGCGCTCTCGTCCTGCTTGGCGATGGTGCGGCGGACCTTCTTCAGCTCCTCCATCAGGTTGTGCCGGGTGTGAAGGCGACCGGCGGTGTCGCAGAGGAGGTATCCGGTTCCGGCGGCGATGGCGCTGGCGTGGGCGTCGTAGCAGACCGCGGAAGGATCGCCCTGGTACTGGGTCTTTACCAGGGGAACGTCGAGCCGGTCGGCCCAGACGGTGAGCTGCTCGATGGCGGCGGCGCGAAAGGTGTCGGCGGCGGCCAGCATGACGGAGTTTCCGTGGTTCTTGAGATAATGCGCGAGCTTGGCCACGGAGGTGGTCTTGCCGACGCCGTTGACGCCGGCGATGAGGATGACCAGCGGTTTGCCGTCGGCTCCGGGAGCGGGAAGGGGCGGGGTGGCTCCCAGGATGTCCCGGATCTCCTCGCGCATGGCTTCGACCACGGACTCGGCGTCCTTCTTGCCCTTGCGTTTCCGGACGCGCTCGACCAGTTCCGTCGTCAGGCGAATGCCGAGGTCGCTGGTGACGAGTGTTTCCTCGAGGTCGTCCCAGTCGATGTCACCGCCGCCGCGGAAGCGATTGAGGATGTTCTGGAAAAGGCCCATTTTCGGTGATCGGTAATCGGTAATCGGTCAGGCTGCGCTATTGCAAATCGAAAACCCCGGATCGCTCATCATCCGGAGGCGTATTCCTTGCGGATGCGGTCGAGGACGCCGTTCACGAACTTGGGGGAGTCTGGTGTGCCGAAGTCTTTGGCGATTTCGATGGCCTCGTTGATGGAAACCGGGACCGGGATGTCGTCGCGGAAGAGCATTTCGAAGACGGCGAGGCGAAGCAGGTTGCGATCGACCACGGCGAGCCGGTTGAACGCGTAGTTCTCGATGGCGCCGGTGATCTTCTCGTCGATCTCGGGCAGGTGCGGCATGAGCCCGCGGAGGAGTTCGGTGGCGAACTCGCGGACGCGTGCTTTGGCGTGTCGCAGGTTCCAGAAATCGACCGCCTCGGGCCCGTCGGGATCCAACTCGGGATTGAGATCATGGCTGAACAGGAACTGCAGCGCGGCCTCGCGTCCCTCGCGGCGGAGGCTGAGGCGCGGTTTCTTGTTCGGCTGGGGAGAGTTGGCGGCCATGGGGTAGGAAGGGGGCGGCCAATGTCGCCGGAATCTGCCGAGACGCAACCGATGCGGAATTGGGAAAGTAGAACGGGTCTCCAGGCGCGTTCAAGTGAAGCGCGGGCAGCGAAGGAACAGGCCCGGAGACCCGTTCTACGAATCGATTCAACCCGGTTGCATCGGGGACCATACCCTGTTCAGTTTCGGACTTTTCCAACTTCTCCGCGTTCCGCGCTGCGACTTCCGCGTTTTCCCCCATGTCCCGCGATCGAAACCTTCCCATCTTCGACCTGGAGATCGACTTGGCGAAAGCCGCGTCGGCGAAGGAGTTCGTGCGCTTGGTGATCGAGGCGCCGACGGGATCGGGGAAGTCCACCCAGGTGCCGCAGATGCTCCATGACTCGGGTGCCTGCGGCGCCGGGGAGATTGTGGTCCTGGAACCGCGGCGACTGGCGGCCCGGATGCTGGCGCGCCGGGTGGCCTGGGAACGGGGCGGAGAGGTCGGGGGCGAAGTCGGGTGCCAGGTGCGCTTCGAGAACCGGACCAGCCGCGCGACCCGGATTCGCTACGTGACCGAGGGCGTGCTCCTGCGTCAATTGCTCCAGGATCCGAACCTGACCGGGGTGGCGGCAGTGGTGTTCGATGAATTTCACGAGCGTCATTTCTACGGCGACATCAGCCTGGCGCGCTGCGTGGAGGTGCAGGAAAGCCGGCGTCCTGACCTGAAGCTGGTGGTGATGTCGGCGACTTTGCAGGTGGAGGCGCTCAACGAATTTCTCGGCCCGGAAACGACGCACCTGATCTCGGAGGGGCGCACCTTTCCGGTCGAGATCCGCCACGTGCCGCCCAAGGAGAGGCATGGCGACGCGGTGTGGGATCACGTGGTGCGCACGATGCACACCTACTACAAGGAGCACGGGGTCGATGGTCACGCGTTGGTGTTCCTGCCGGGCACTCACGAGATCCGCAAGACGGTTTCGCTCCTGGAAAAGGCGAGCTGGACGCGGGGCTTCGAGATTCACGCCCTCTACGGCGAACTGTCGCCCAAGGCCCAGGATGCGGCGGTCGATCCGAGTTCGCGGCCGAAGATCGTGGTCGCGACCAATGTGGCGGAAACCTCGATCACCATCGACGGCGTTCGCCTAGTGGTGGACAGCGGGCTGGAGCGGCGATCCGATTTCGATGTCCGGCGCGGCATCTCGACGCTGACGATCGAGAAGATTTCCCGCGCCTCGGCCGATCAGCGCGCGGGACGGGCCGGGCGGACGGGGCCAGGCGTCTGTCTGCGGTTGTGGAGCGAAGCCGATCACGCGGCGCGCGACGAGGCGACGCCGGCGGAGATTCACCGGATGGACCTGGACGAGGCGGTGCTGGTGCTGAAGGCGGGCGGAATCGAGGATGTGCGCGGCTTTCGCTGGTTCGAGGCCCCGGAAGCGGTGGCGCTGGATCAAGCCCACGAATCGCTGGTGCGCATCGGCGCGCTCGATCCGGAAACGGAGTCGCTGACGCCGCTGGGACGCGACCTGAGTCGATTGCCGCTTTCCCCCCGACACGCCCGAGTGCTGTGGGAGGCGGCGCGGCACGGCTACCTCGAGTTCTTCGCCGTGGTGGCGGCGGCGAGCCAGGCACGCTCGCTGTTTCCTCCCCGGAAACGCCGCGGCAGCGACCTGGAGCTTTCGGATTTCGTGGAGCCGGAGGACGGCTCCGATTTCCAGGCGCTCTTCCGGGCGTTTTCCTCGGCCAAGGGCGCGGGTTTTCAATTCGATGTGCTCGACCGCATGGGAATCAACGTCAACGCGGCTCGCGACATCGATCGGGTGGCCCGGCAGTTCGCCGACATCGTCTATCGTCTCGCGGGGCGCGAGGACCAGGAGGCGGTTCCCGACGCGGAGACGATCGGCCGCATTCTCCTGACCGGCTTCTCCGACCGGGTGTGCGTCCGGCTCAGTGATTCCACGCTCGCCTGTGCCGTGGTCGGTGGACGACGGGGAATGCTGGAAAAAGCGAGCGTGGCGGCGGGGCGAGACTCCCGGCTTTTCCTCGCCGGAGAGATGGTGGAGGTCGAGGGACGCGACGTGACCGTGCGACTCAGCCTGGCGACCCGGATCCAGGAAAGCTGGTTGCGCGAGGCCTTTCCCCACGATTTCCAGGAACGCGCCGGCGCCACCTGGGACGAGTCGTCCCGCCGGGTGGTGGCGCGGGAGGAGAAACGTTTCCGCGATCTCGTGCTGGAGTCGAAGGCCCGGGGCGAAGCGCCGAAGGACCAGGCGGCCGAGATTCTCGCCGAGCAGGTGCAGGCGGGAAACCTGGTGCTGAAGAAGTGGGACCAGGAGGTCGAGCAATGGATCGCCCGGGTGAACACGCTGGCGCATTTCTTTCCCGAGTACGAGGTCGCGCCGATCGGCGAGGAGGAACGGCGCCTGCTGCTGACCCAGGTCTGCGAGGGAGCGCTGGGCTACAAGGAGATCAAGGATCGGCCGGTCAAGCCGGTGCTGCGCGACTGGCTGCCGCCGCACCAGGCCGGACTGATCGATTCGCTGACGCCGGAACGGGTGGAACTGCCGGGACGGGATCGAAAGGTGAAGGTGACCTACGATCCGGAAGGGGGAAAACCGAAGATCTCGGTGCTGATTCAGCACCTGTTCGGGATCAGGGAGACGCCTTCCCTCTGTGACGGCCGCATTCCCCTGGTGGTCGAGATCCTGGCGCCCAACTCGCGTCCCTGCCAGACGACCGAGGACCTGGCGGGTTTCTGGTCGGGCAGCTACGCGGCGGTGCGGGCCCAGTTGCGCGGACGCTATCCGAAGCACGCATGGCCGGAGCCGGACGAGGCGTGACCGGACGGGGCGGTCACTCGCCGGCAACCGGCATCACGGAACGGTGCCGGAGAAAGCGCAGTTCGGTGACTTCATCGCGGTGGTAGACGGCCTTCATGTCCTCGAGGGTTTGTACCACCCAGGGGCGAATGCGACTGGTGCCGTTTTTGGTGAAGACCAGGTCCCTGGCGATGTAGTTGCAGGCGTGGTAGACGACGGTGGGATTCTCGCGATCGACCACGAGAATGACGTCGCCCAGTTCGTAGGGAGGAACGGCCGGCAGCCAACCGTCGAAGCTGGTATCCTCGTAGGTGACATCGAGAAAACGTTGGGAAATTTCCCGGGAGAAGAAGTTGCGGGTGGTCCAGAAACAATCGGGGCGCAGCTTTCCCACCATCGATTGCTCGGTCGCGAAGGTGAAGAGGAGACTCCGGGGAACCGGGGGCAGGAGGTGGAGGAGATTGATGGCTTCGCCCGTGCGTGTCTGCATGGCGGGCTCGAGCAGGGGGAGGGCATCGGGGTTCCGCTCGTGGGCATCCCAATAGGCGAGGATGGCGGGTGCCTCTTCGGGAGCAAACGGCGCCAGGGTGGCCATCTGGCAGCGAGTGCGGAAGAGCAACCGGGCGAAGGCGAGACGTTCGCCTTGGTCGGCGAGTTGACTGGCGAAGGCGGGGTAGTCGGCGAAGTGGTTCTTGATGCCTTCCCGGTAGAGGGTGGCGTCGGCCCGGGCGAGAAATTTCTCGGAAAAGGGATGCGGAGCCATGGCTGCGAGATCGGAGATGCGGAGGGTGCCGAAGTCGAAGGGGATGGCGTGATAGGCGTTGAACGGCCAATTGCCCAGTCGTTGATAAAGGCGTTGGCGCCGGGGAGGATCGAGGGCGAAAACGACCTCGGCGGGCGGAAAGTAGCCGGCGGCCACGCCCGGGTCGATGAAGCGCTTTTCGGAGGTGACCGCCGCGATCTCTTCGGGGGTCAGTCCGCTTTCCGCCAGGAAGGATTCGATTTGCTCTCGGGACCAATCCTCGGGGAATCCCCAGAAGCAGTAGGGATCGGCGTAAAGGGGTTCGAGAAGCAGTTCCGCGGGGGGCTCGAGGACGAAGGAAGTCGTTTCGATCCTGCCGGGAAAGGGCTTCAGTTCGCGGGCGACGGAGCTTTCCTGCAGGGGCAGGGGGGGAGCCTCCTTCGGCTGCTGTTCGTTCTCCGGCATTCCCGAAACCACCACAGCCGTCGCCAGGCCGGTGCCGAGCAGGAATCCGGCGGCGATGTTTCTCAGTTGCTGGAGCAGGCTCACGGCGAAAGGGCGCCGGGAATCGGCGCGGGGATGGGCGGAAAATCCGGTGAGGGGCGAAGACGATGCCATGATGGCTCCGGTGAGATGACCACAAGGTGATGAGGATCGGGCGTCCGGTGAGAATCACGGGAATCCGATGACGGCGGGACGCAGGGGTTCCCCCCGCAGGAATCGCCGGTGCCGGTAGAAGGTGGTTCGGTGCTTTCCCTCGACGCTGTAGATCTCGGCGACCTGGTCGAGGTGCTGGATCAACCAGGGACGCAGCAGGCTCTTGCCGTTCTTCGTGAAGACGAGGCCATCGGCCAGGTAGTTGCAGGCATGGATGGCGGCATCGCTGTCGGTCTCGTGAATGAGGACGAGATCCCCGAAGCGGTAAGGCGGATCGACCGGGAGCCACTCGTTGCCGAGGACATCCCCGATGATGGGGTCGAGGTAGCGCTGGGAAATGTCATCCTCGAAGAAGTTCAGCGCGGTCCAGAAACAATCGGGCCTCAGGTCACCAACGGCCAGGGCCCGGGTGCCGTAGGTGTTGAGAAACTGGCGGGGGAGCGGGGGCAGCAGGTGGACGAGGTCGAGGGAAGGGGCCTCCTCCGTGGAGGCATCGCCAAAAGCGGCGTCGAAGGTGGCGATCCCGCTGTCGTAGCGGCCATCGAGCGTCCAGTAGCGGCGAACTTCCTCGGGGTCCGCGCCCGGCGGGATGCGCAATCGCACCATGAGGGCACGGGAACGAAGCAGGAGCTTGGCGAGACTGAGCCGGACATCCACCCGGTCGGGGAGCCTGGCACAGAGGAGCGGGTAGTCGGAGAGAACATTCTTCGGTTCGCCCCGGTAGACGAACTGGTTGGCGAACCGGATGAACTCGGGGGAGAAGGGGTGCGACGCCATTCCCGCCAGCGTTTCCACGTTGTCGCCGCCGAGAGAGAACGGGGTCGATTGGTAGGGATTGATGCGCCACTCGGCCATCCGCCGATAGAGGGTGGCTCGGGTCTCGGGCGTGAGGGAGAGGATGGCCTTTTCCGTGGGAACGACGGTGACGGCCATGGAAAGCTGGCGCCGGTTCTCGGGCGCGAGCATGGCGACGATCTCCGCTTCGGGAACGCCGCCTTCCCGGAGGAATGCGGCGATCCCATCCGGTGACCAGTCCGGCGGAAACGCCCAGATCAGGGGGGGATGGGTGTAGAGCGGCTCGGAGAGAACGAGGTCGGAAGGTTCCAGCGCGACCTCGAACCACTCGAGTTGTCCCCAGGGGCCGACGTTCCCGGAATGGAGCGTCGCTGTCTCCTCTCCGGCGGGAGAAGCGGGCAGGGCGAGAGCAGGGGCAAGGCTCAGGATCAGCGTCAGGCGCTGAAACGTTTTCATCAGGGAGAAGAGAATGGAGGGGAGGGGGCGACCGCCGACCTTGGCGACCACGGGAAATCATCGCCGAGCCCGCCGGTCCGGCAAGGGCGCAATCAGCGTGGAACGTCGATTTTTTCGCGGCCTGGAAACGGGACGGTAACAGGACGGTAACAGGGGGAACTCACGATGGCGGCGCAATGAAAGAAAAGCGTCCGCCGTGGTCGGCGGAAGCAACGAAATCCCAACCCTGGAAAGCAAACACTCCGATGAATACCACGAAATCCCGCCCCTCCCGATCCTCCACCACGCCCGGCTCCGGCGAACGAGCCGGATTCACCCTCATCGAACTGATGACCGTGGTGGCGATCATTTCGATCCTCGCCGCCGTGGCGACTCCCGGCGTCTCCTCGGCCATTCGGCAGGCCCAGATGAACGCGGCGATGCAGAATGCCAAGCAGCTCTCCACGGCGCTGCGATCCTACGCCAGTGACTACGATGGGGTGTTCCCCGGCACGGTCGATTTCGTGACCGAGGAAGAATATGGGAACTCCAACGAAGTCTTCGCCGCGCTGATGCCCGACTACATCGATACCGAGCGGATCTTCAAGGTGCCCGGCTCGGCCTGGGGCGCGCGGGTCGATGGCCGGATGGAGGATGAAGGCGAACGCCTCGAGCCCGGCGAGAACCACTGGGCCTACATCGCGGGCCTGACGACCGGTTCCCGCAGTGATTGGCCGTTGATCGTGGATGGCACCGACGGTTCGGGAGGATACACCCGCACCCAGGGCGACAAGGGTGGCTGCTGGGAAGGGCGCAAGGGCGTCGTGGTCCGCGTGGGCGGGAGCGCGGAGTCGGTTCCCCTCCAAGGGGATGACGATGCCCGCTACCTGCCGCGCTACGGGTATCCCGAGGAGAACGCCCTCGATGTCTCCGCCTACATGGGAGAAAACGCGGTCCTCCTCGATCCGGCGGGCTGAGCCGGGAACTCGTTTCCCCCCTTTCCCTCCCGCGGAGGCGTCCGGGTCCCGGTTCTCTTCCGTTCCGGCCACCAGGAAGGCCGGAGCGGTGATTCGAGGCGCCTCCGCACCGGGAAAGGCGGGAACCTTTTTCCCGATACCGGGAAGAATGCACTTCCCGAGAGCTGTGGAATTCTGTTAGACTCGCGTCGTCATGAAAGGCACCGGCATGTGGCTCAGCCGCTGGCAAATGCGTTCGCTGGTGCTGCTGCTTGCCCTGCTCCCGCTGGTGCCGACCAT
>JAUIGT010000725.1 GCA_030432615.1 Verrucomicrobiia bacterium | reverse complement strand
CCTCGCCGAGCAGTTCACCGGTTTCCTTGTCGAGAGCGATGAGGCACGGGCTGTTGGGCGCGGGGATGTTGATGTGCGACCAGTCCACCCCGTTCGAGGTGCTGGCGAAGATCTTGTCCCCGGCCAACACCACCGAGCTGGAGGTGATGTTGTGCGGGAAAACGCCGAGTTCGGAACGCATGTCGTAGCCCCAAACGATGTCGGCGCTTTTTTCGCCCTGCTCGACCGGCTCGGCTTCGGAGAGTTTCTCCAGCCCGCCGCTGACATACTTGGCTTCGTCCTTGAACGGACCGTCGTTCCCGTCGCTCATGCCGTAGAGGTCGAGGCAGACGATCTCACCGCGGTTGGTGACCACGTAGCCGTGCTTGCCGTCCTGCATCACCGAGGAGCAGATACCGAGGAATTCCCAGTCCGACACCTTGCCCGCGCCGAGCTTGGGAACCGCGAACTGCCAGTTGAACTCGCCGGTCTGCTCGTCGAAGGCCATCACGATGCCGTGATCGCCCTTGATGGCGTCGCTGCGGGGTTCCTCGTTGTTGGTTCCCACGAGCACCTGGCCCTGGTAGACCGTCGGAGTCCCGTAGGCCTGGGACCCGAGCTGAGCCACCCACTTGGCGCCCTTGGCGTCGGAGACGGTCCCGTCGTCGTTGACTTCACCGGCGGAAATGTCCACGGAGATGTCGGTCGCGGGCGAGGACATGTTGTTGGCGGCCGTCCGTCCCCACTCGAACCATTCCCCGCCTCCGGGCCCCTCGGACTCCGCCGCCAGGGAACGGGTGCTGATGATGGCGTCCGCGGGAGCGACCGAGGTGGTCTCCTCCTTGGCGGGAGCGCCCTCCTCCGCCGGAGCCTTGCCGTCGTCACCTTCCGCGGGAGTCGCGTCCGGTGCGGCACCACGATCGCAGGAAACCGCGAATACGGCGGCTGCCGCCGTGGTGAGTGTGAAGAGTTTATCGATGGATTTCATGTTCGATTGTCGGGTGGGGATTCTTTGGGGTGGAGACAGCGCCGGGAGAATTCAGTTCTTGGTCACGGAAACGTTGTCGATGAAGACGCTCTTCTGCGCCTGCGGCGAAAAACCGAAGAGCCCCGGCCCACCCTTGGTGTGGGCGTGCTTGTGGGGCGCTTCGATGCTCCAAGCGTCCGGCTCGGGCTCGCCCTTCTTCCAGGCCTTGGCGCGAACCACGCCAGAGCCGTCCTCGGCCACATCGACGCGAACCTTCAGGGTATACCACTGATTGGCGGCGATGGTGAATGGCGCGGTCACGTTGAAATGCTCGTGATTGGAGCTGACCTCGATGACATTGGCGTTTCCGACCAACGCGACAATGTAGCGCTGGTTGATCAGCCCCACCACCGACTTCACGCGGCGATTGCCGTCGGTCATGACGTCTGCCTGGATGGTGTAGTCGCTGAGGTCGGGGTCACCGATGAAACTGAGCGCACGCTGGAACAGCACCGAATCGAGCGTCTTGGCCAAAACCTTGTTTCCGTCCAGCTCGCGGATCTCCCACTTCATGCGGGCACCGATCCACGCCAGCGGAGGAAAGGCGAACCCGTTCTGCAACTCGAACGACTCGAAGTCCTGAGTATAGGGTAGATCGCTGATCACGCGTCCGCGGAGGATTCCGGCAAGATCGCCGTTGGTCGCCTTCCAGGCTCCGGCCGACTCCTTCGCATCACCGGCGGCGGAAATGGTGTCGCCATCGAAGCTGGCGTCCATCTCGGCCTTCACCTTGGCGGTCGGGGGGATGAACTTGGCCCAGTCGGCGGAATCAACGGTGCCGACCTGGTTGC
>JAUIGT010000214.1 GCA_030432615.1 Verrucomicrobiia bacterium | reverse complement strand
CACGGATAGATGGTGACACAGCGATCGAGGGCTTCGACTTCCCCGAGCGCGGCCAGTTTCCGATAGAGGTCGAAGGCGTCCGAGGTGCGGTTGTTCCACTCGAGGTGCTGCGCCAGCATGGGAGCGAACTTGAGAAAATCGTGATCGTCCTCGCCCCGGTGCTCCGGGGAGGCCAGGATGCGCCACTCCCTGCCGCCGGCCTGGGTGTTGGCGAGAAACTCCTCGAGGATCGGGAGACTGTCGTCGAGGCGGGCCGACTGCGCGGCGACGGTGGTAATCAGTTCGACCAGTGACTCCCGCTCCTCCGGATCGAGGGTTGCCTTGAATTCCTCGGAGAGCAGATCGAAGGCGATGCTGCCCTCGTTCAGCTCCCGGTGCAGGTTGACGGTGAGGTCCCGCAGGTCGTCGGGCAACTGGGTGAAGGGCATCTGCTCGCGGTGCAGGTAGGCCGAGATGGCGTCCAGCGCGCCCCGGGGATTGCCGGAATACCGGTTCGCCGCCACGCAGGCGCGGGTCTGCTCCAGGGACAGCGGCTGCCATTCGGTGAGGTCCTGGTAGATCGATACCGCCAGACCCGGATCTCCGGTTTGCACGGCCCGGGTGGCCAGGTGATCGAGCAACTGGACCATGAGCGGGCCGGGAATCACCTTCCGGCGGGCCAGGAGTTCATCGCGGATCCCGGCGGGATCTTCGGTGATCTGGACCAGGGTATCGATGCGGACCCGGCTGGAGTCGTCGAAGTCATGGTCGATGGAATCGAGGAGCACCTTGACCAGGGTGGCCGGGGACGCCTCGGTGGGTTGACCGGTCCCGTCGGCGTTTTCATCGCCGGCGGCATTCATCCCTTCGCCGACGAGGGCAAGAGCCCGTTCGTGCCGGCCGTCTTCCATGAGGCGCTTCACCAGCTCCGCCTGGCGGGGAATCAGGTAACCGGCCAGGCCGAGGGAAAGGACGAGCAGGGCGAAGAGCCACTTCATCGACACCAGCCGGCCGCCGCGGCGGCGGGACCGGTAGCGAGTGGCGGGATGAAATGGGCGTTGCGGGGTATCGGTGGAATCCTGGCTTCGTTTCATCGGGCAACGGTCTGCAGGGACACGTGGGCGGCTGCGGGCAGATCGAGGCGCAGCCGGCCGGTGGCGTCGGTTTCGTGGGTTTCGGAAAGTTCCTTGATGGTGACTTCGACCGCCTGGCCGGGTGCGAGGCCCGCGATGGTCACCTCGGCGGGCCGGGACACGGTGTGGAGTTCGAGACCCGAGGAAGAGAGCGAGTCGAACCGGACCTCGGCGGAAGCGGTCTCAAGTCGGGGGTGGCGCTTTTCCACGCTAGAAAACTGCAGGGTCACGCGGGGGCGGCCGTCGGTGTGAACGTAGAGATCGCCACCGTGCCGACGATAACCGGTGACGCCGTGGCAGCGGGCGAGGTCGGGAACGAGTCCGGCTTCGGCGGGAAAGCGGAAGGTGCGCAGTTTCCCTTCGTTGAGGACAACCCATCTCCGCTCCCCGGTGGCGACGAGGCGGGTGGACCACGAGTCGCGGGTGAGTTTCGCGAACTCGAGAGCCGTCATGCCGTGGAGATCCTGGGTGCGGCACCAGTCGTAGATCTCCTGGAGCGCGGCGAAGGCGTCGTGACGTTCAGCACTGTAGAAATGGTAGTAGACGTTGACCGGCTTGAGGCGACGCGGGGTTTCCGTCATTTCGAAGGTTTCGATCACCTGCGCGAAACCGCCCCAGGTGGGACCGTTCCAGCCATCGGTGTAGAGAAACTCGTTCTGGTTGGCGGCGTGGATCTGCAGCTCTCCGTCCCAGGTGATGGTGCGGGGGGCCACCCCGAAGAGGCCGGGAAACCGACGGCAGAGAATGGTGTTTCCGCCGTTCATGTTCTCGTAGCCGGCCTCGCGCAGCAGGCGGAGCGCTTCCGGGGACGGGCGGCAGTTGCCCGACCAGAGCAGGAGGTGGGCGGGCTTGCCCTGGGGGCAGAGTTCCTCGCTCACATAGCGGAGCGACTGGACGGTCTCGCGCTCGAGATCGATCTTGGGATACCGGGCGGTCAGCTTCAGTTCGAGGTTGGGTGAATCGTAGAGTTCCTCGAACTCCACATCATGGCGGTGCCAGAGATAGGGATGGGAATAGGAATGCGAGGCCGGCTCGACGTGGGGCAGTGCCAGCAGTTCGCGGGCGATCGGGGTCAGCTTTTCCTTTTCCCCGCGAGCCTGGGAAAGCATCTGGCCGCGGATCTCGGATTCCACCACCGACACGGTCACCGGCCACGGCAGGTCGGCGAGGAGATTGTCCATGAGGACCTCGGCGCAGGTGCGTCCGGGCTCGACCGCGGAGAGGGAGGAGAACCCGTCGCCATCGATGTGGGTATAGAAAACGCGCAACCCGTCCCGGGTGGTGGGATCGGGGGCGGGGAACGTTCCCGCCGGCCAGATCTCGGAAAGGAAGGCGAAGGGATCGGCATATTGGAGGACGGTTTCCTCCGAGGCCTCGAAGACGATGAAAGGGGACAGCAGGGCGCCGCCCCAGCTCGTGAGGTAGGCGGTGTCGTAGCGGGCCACCGGCGTGTTTTCCACGTCGATGATGGGCGCTTCCAGCGAGAGCAGGATGCGGGCGTCCTCGGGGGCGGCGAGATTCTCGAAATCGCGCCGGGTGGGGACCGCCTTCGACTCGAAATTCATGATGGTGTCGTCGAGGGCGGCGATGCGGGGTTCACCCGCCGGAACCGGGGTTTCGTCGTTGCCGCGAATGCCGAGCCGCTGGAAGATTCGCTGGCGCTCGTGGTGGTCGGAAAAGGCGTAGGAACCGAGGAAAAGGATCTTCTTTCCCTCTTCGATGCGCTCCAGGAGCCAGTCGGCGAAGGCATGCTCGGTGGCGAAGGGAAGCTCGAGTTCCTCGTCGAGGATGACGCCGGCATAGTCGGGACCGTCGCCGATCTCGGGAACTCCCTGGCTGACGTCGTGGTAGTCGAGTTCGTAGCCGTGGTATTCCATCGGCATCTGGAGAATGGCGTGGCTGGTGGTGTCGGCCGGCCAGATGCGATGTCGTTCGGCTTCCTCGGGGTCGTGACCGAAGAGAACGAGAACGCGTCGGGCGACCTGGCCGCCGGCGCTGATGGTGCCGTCCAGGTCCGGGGTGGTGAGAAAAGGAACGGCGTCGAGGTCGCGAATGCGCTTCTCGGTGTCTGCCACGGTATCGCTGTCGCCGGGCTCCACGTAGTCGATGACGAAGACGGGGTAGCCGTCGGCGCGAATCTCCTCGATCTTCGTGACCAGGGTCTTCGTCAGCGAGGATTCGACGGCGACGAAGTCGCGGGTCTTCGGATCGAAGCTGCGGAAGACGGATTCCACGAGCACGCCGTCGATGACTTCGGGACCGAGGGAGGGAAGCAGATCGAACCCGCGATTCATGACCAGCTTCTTCTCGGGAAAGGTTCGTTTCAGTTCCCGGATGAGGGAGAGCAGGCCCTCGCGGAAGGCGTCCGCTCGATCGGGATGCTGGTCGGCGAGAAGGCGAACGCTGTCGACGGTGTCGAGAAAGAACCCGTCGAATCCACGTTCGGCGGCGGGCTTCGCCAACTGTTCGATCACGAACCGGTGCCAGGCGGGCTTGCTGGTATCGACGGCGCGGCTCTGCCAGTGCTCGTTGGTCACGAGATCGGTGATGCCGGCTTTGGCGGCTTCCTCACGGTAGGGGGCATCGGCGGCGATCTCGACCAGGCTCAGGTAGGCGAGGTAACGATTGCCGAGTTTCTGTCCGGCCTCGAGATCGGCCTCGGCATTGGGAGCCAGGATGGAGAGATCGTGCGCGAGCAGGTGAGCGGCGTTGGGCGTGGCCGAGTAATCGACGTAGAGCGAATCGGCCTCGGGATCGACGGCGAAAGCGGGCAGCGCGAGGCCCAGGAGAATCGGGAGGGCGAGGCGGAGAAGATGACGGGAGTTCATGAGCGCGCGGGAAGAACGGAGAGGAAGCCGGGGACGGGGAGAGACTCAGCGGACCACCGCGAGCATCGGGGCCTCGGCGGGCGCCGGGACGGGACGCGTGGATTCGATGAAATCGCGCAGGGCGGTCTCGAAGGAGGCTTCAGCCCGGAAGCCAAGTCGGTCCGTGGCGCGTTCGGGATTTCCGCAGGAATGCTGGATCTCGCCCGGACGCGCCCCCTCGAAACGGGGTTCCGGCGCCTCCGGGTAGGCGGAGCGGAACACGTCGAGCACCGAAAGCAGGCGACGGGGTGCTCCGGTGCAGACGTTGCAGACCGTCGCGGAAAGTCCCGGACGGGTCGCGGCGATCACGTTGGCCCTCGCGATATCGAAGACCGAGACGAAGTCGCGGGTCTGGCTGCCATCGCCGAAGATGGTGACCGGCTGCCCGGCGGCGAAGCGCTCGGAGAAGATCGAGATCACGCCCGAGTAGGGAGACCGGGGATCCTGGCGGGGGCCGAAGATGTTGAAGTAGCGCAGGCAGATCGTCTCCATCCCGAAGGAGGTCGCGTGTCCGAGCAGCAGTTCCTCGGACGCGCGCTTGGCGGTGCCGTAGAGACTGATGGGGTGGGGGAAGACCGATTCGGAGAGAGGGAGATCGGGATGATCGCCGTAGACGGCGGCGGAGGAGGCGAAGACCACCCGCCGGGTGCCGTGACGTCGCGCGGCTTCGGCGACGAGTTGGGTGGAGTGGACATTGAGCCGGTAGTTGAGATCTGGTTCTTCCTGGGCACGAACGACGCTGACGAGACCGGAAAGGTGAATGATCGCGTCGGGAGTGAAGCCCGAGCAGAGGTCATCCAGGATCGCGGGACCGGTGATGTCGGCCCGGACGAAGCGGAAATGCGGGCTTTGCGAGGCGCTCCGGAGATTGACCATTCGCCCGGTGCTCAGGTCATCGACGCCCATGACCTGGCAGCCTTCCGCCAGGAGGAGATCGACCGTGTGACTTCCGACGAATCCGGCGGCTCCAGTGACAAGAATGCGAGGGGTTTTCATGAAGAACCGGGTTGAGGGCTGAAATCTTGGAATCCTTTAAAATCGAGAAGAACCAATTAATTATGGTTTTTCTAACTCGAGACCAATTATCTAATTTTTGCGACTCGCGCAAGCAATTTTTCCTAAATTTGATCATAATTAATAATTTTTATGGTGATTTTTGAGAATTTTGGGACAAACTGTGCCCTTCCATGAAAGTCCTCTCCCATTCCACGGCGCGTCCGGTATTCGCTTCCTCGCCTCGAACCTTGTGGGGGGTGGGGTGCGTTCTCTCCTGGGCGCTGTCCTCAGTGGCGTTGGCCGGCGAGACCTATCACGTTGCTCCGAACGGGAGTGACAGCGCCCTGGGCACCGAGGAGTTTCCCTGGCGAACCATTCAGAAGGCCTTCGATGAACTCGAGGCTGGCGATACCGCCGTCGTTCACGCCGGGATCTACAACGAGCAACTCTACGTGGAGGTCGAAGGCAACGCCGAGGAAGGCTACGTCACCTTCCGGGGGGAACCGGGCGCGGTGATCACCGCCCAGGGGCTGCGTTCCGAGGACAACGTGATCTATATCGAGGACAAGAGCTGGATCCGGATCATCGGATTCGAGATCCGCGACCTGGAGACCAAGGATGGCTCGGGTATTCGCTTCGAGGGGAGCGGTTCCCACCTGGAATTCCGCGACAATCTCATCCACGCGATTCACGGCAAGAACGCCATGGGCATCACCATCTATGGGACGAATCCGGACGAGCCGGTGTCCAACATCGTCATCGCGGGGAATGAGATCCACGACTGCGACGCTGCCCCCAGCGAAGCGCTGGTCCTGAACGGAAACGTGACCGATTTCGAGGTCGTCGAGAACCACGTCCACGACATCCGCGGGGTGGGGATCGATTTCATCGGCGGCGAGGATGGCATCGTCGATGACGAGTCCGGGGAAAAGGTCGCCCGCAACGGCGTCTGTCGCGGAAACCGAGTCGAGCGGGTCCGGGCTCCCTACGGCGGTGGCTACGGACCGGGAATCTATGTCGATGGAGGGCGGGACATTCTCGTCGAGCGCAACCACGTCAGCGAATGCGACCTCGGCATCGAGGTGGGCGCGGAAAATCCGGGCGTCCTCGTGAGCGGGGTTTCCGTGCAGGGCAATGTCGTCACCGGCAACGACAAGGCGGGAATCGTCTTCGGCGGCTACGAGAAGAAACTCGGTCGGGTCACCGGATGTCGTTTCCTCAACAACCTGATCCGGGACAACACCGGTCACGCCAAGGCCGAGGCCGAAGTGTGGATCCAGTGGGCGGAGGGAAACGTCTTTCGCAACAACCTCGTGATCGGTCGCGAGGGCACGAAGAAGCCGCTGCTCTACAGCGAAAACCGCGACCAGGCCAACGACCTCGATTTCAATCTCTGGTTCCTGCCGGGCAACAACGCCGACGCCGAGTTCGTCTGGGGCGGGAAATCCCACACGGGATTCGAGCGCTATCGCGAGGCAACAGGGTTGGACGCGTCATCCTACCCTGTTGACCCGAAGCTGGCGGCGGACGGGATTCACCTGTCTCCCGACTCCCCGGCGATCGACGCGGGCGATCCCGGCGTGGTCTTTGCCGAGGAAAGCCGGGACATCGACGGCGAACCGCGGGTGCGGGGAGCGGCGGTCGATCTCGGCCCCGACGAGGCGCGTTGAATCCGCTTTTCGACCCTCGAAGCTCAGGCGGCGTCCGGCAGGAAGACGTGGTATTCGAAGCGGGCGATGCGGGCGTTCACCCGCCACGCGGTGATGAACATGGCCGCCCCGGCGGCGACGACGAAACCGAATCCGTACCAGGCTTCGTTGGCGAGGACGGTGGCCAGGCTGAGTCCCGCGTTGGCGGCGGCGAAGGTCACGCAGGCGATGAGCGCTCCCTTCCGATCATCGAGATAGAAGAGGATCGTCATCAGGGCCAGGAAGAGCATGAGGAGAAAGGCGCCGATGAGCGTGACGCGGAAAATTCCCTCCTGAAGAGCCCCGATGCCGAGCCAGTCACCGATGCGGTCGGCGTAGATCAGCAGGGCCAGGGTCACGATGGCCTGGACGGAAAGGAGGTGGAGGAATCCCGAGCGGAGGGAATCGATCATCTCATCCTTGGCCGCGAGGATGTCGCGGAGGCGGCCGCCGCGGTTGGTCGCGTCGAAGAAGCGGCGAAAGGCGCCGGCGAAATCGGTCTCGAGCCGGAGAAACAGCACCGTGAGGCCCGGGACGATGGAGAGGAGGCTCAGGTAGATGGCGAGGTCGTATTCGGGCGAGGCGTGGAGCACGCCGCTGACGGCCTGGTTTTCGGCCGAGAGTTGCCAGAAGAGAATCTTGTCGATCCAGATTCCGAGGTTGTAGAGGAATCCGCAGACCAGCAGGCCGGGGAAGCGTCGGAAATGGCCGAGGAATTCCCAGCTGGCGAGGGAGGCGGCGGAACCGGCCAGTTCCCGGCGCAGGCAGCCGAGGAGAACCGCGAAGATGAGGAGGTGTCCGGTGGCGAATCCGAAGAGGCCGGCCGCCAATCCCCAGCGGGACGCGCCGAACCAGGCCGCCGCGCAGCCGATGGCGTAGCCGACGAGGAAGCCGAACACGATGCCGCGGTAGTGGAGGAGCACGCTGAGGTAGTTCGCGGCGACGAAGATCAGCGAGACGTAGACGAACAGGGAGATGGCCGCGAACTTGAAGAGAAGTGGTTCGGGGGTGAGTGCGCCGAAAAGGAGGCCGCCCACGGCGAGGGCGAGAAACGCGGTCAACACCAGGGCGGCGATGGCGTTGGGATAGATCTTGTCGGGCGTTTCCGCCGAGACGAGGTCGGCGGCGTGACGATTGAGCACGTACTGCAGCGCGCCGGTGAGGATGAGGGCGAGCGCGTAGCTGTGAGTGATGGTCGTGGAAAACAGCACCCGCTCGGATTCCGTGATCACCGGCTGGAGGATCAGATTCAGCAGGATGATGGAGACGATGGACACGATCCACGGTCCCGTGCTGATGACGCCCGCGTAGAGGTAGGCCCGCAGCGTTCCCGTGTAGGTGCGCGGCACGAGCAGTTTGCGGAGTTCGAAGCCGATTCCAGCCATGATTGCTTCAAGTGTCGGAGGTCGCGGGAACAGGAGCGTCGGCGGCGGGAGACGCCGCGAGGGTGCGGTAGAGATCGCGGTAGGCCTCGATGATGTTCGGCTCGGCGTAGATCCGCCGGACTCGCTCGAGGCCGGCATCGCCGAGGCGATCCTGGAGCGCGGAGTCCGTCAGCAGTTCGACCAGCGCTCCCGCGAGCGCGCCGGGGTCACCAACGGGAACGATTCGTCCCGCGGCATCGTGGCTCTCGGTATCGCCGGCGCGGCCATGGATCAGTTCCGAGCAGGAGCCGACATCGGTGCTGACCACCGGCATTCCGCTGGCGAAGGCCTCCAGCACCGCGAAGGGAAGCCCTTCGCTGACGCTCGAGAGTACCATCACATCGAATTCGGGCAGGGCCTGCTCGGGAGTGGCCGGGCCGCCGAAGTGGACGCAGGACTCGATTCCCAGCTCCTTCGTCAGCCTGTGGCATTCCTCGAAATACTCGGGGTCCTCGTCCGTGGGGCCGACGAGGAGAAAGCGCGCGCCGGGCACGGAATCGAGCGTGAGGCGCGCCGCCCGGAGCAGGGTCTTCACATCCTTGATGGCAACGACGCGTCCGAAGAAGCCGACGATCTGGCGCTTGGGATCTGCCTCGCGCTTCCGGCGGCGATTCTCGCGGATGGGATCGAAGCGCTCGATCCTGACGCCGTTGGGAATGACCCGGATCCGGTCCGTGGGCGCGCCGAATTCGACCTGGATGTCGGCGTTTCGCTGGAAGAGGGCCACGATGGCTCCGGCGGAGTGGTAGGCGAAGCGGCCGATATCGACGAAGAAATCGATCCAGAGTTGGCGCAGGGGAGCGATACCGGCGGCGGAGACGGCGCGGGTTCCCGCGGGGCCGGTCCACTCGGCGCGGAGGAGTTCCGAAATGCGTTCCCTCACGTAGATGCCGTGTTCGCTCAGCAGAAACCGCGCATCCTTTCGGTCGCGGGCGGCCAGGGCGCCGAGCAGGCCGGCATAGCCGGTGGAGACCGCGTGATAGACGTGGGCGTCGGGCAGTTCATCGGTCAGCCGGAGCAGCCGCCAGACGGGTTGGCAGAGGAAGCGGAGATTCCAGAAACATTCGATGAAGGGAACTTCCTCGAAGTAGCGGACGTAGACCTCCTGGAGCAGGTCCCAGGTTTCGGGGTGGTTCCAGAATCGATCGAAGCTGGTTTGCCCGGCAAGGTGGGAAAGGGCGAGGAAAGCCTCCGAAAGTCGCCGGTCCGAATCCGTCTCCGAGGCGGTGGGCTCCTCGGGCAGGAGCAATTCGCGGAGCGCTTCGTGGGCCCGCTGCCACCGTCCCTTGTCGCCCCGGCCCGTGGGTTCGGCGCGGGGATCGGCGGGATCGAAGAGGAAGAGTTCGTGGAAGGAAACGAGATTGGCGGGCGGCTCGTATTTGGGGGCGCCGGCGGCCTTCTTCTCGGCGCCGATGAAGACGACCGAGAACTTCACCTCGGGCATGGAGGTCAGGATCTGGTGAACCCAGGTGGAGACACCTCCGCGGACATACGGCCAGGTTCCCTCCAGCAGCAG
>JAUIGT010000213.1 GCA_030432615.1 Verrucomicrobiia bacterium | reverse complement strand
GCCCGAGGAGGTCGGAGCCAACGATTTCGTTCTCCGGGTGCAAATGGCCGTGGTCGGTGTCAACCTGCTGCTGGAAACCGACGGGGAATCCCGGCTCGTGGGTTTTTCCGATTTCTCCGAGCACCTCGATCTGCGCAGGAAACGGCACCTGCGGTTCTACGACTTCGGGATCGAGACCGAACTCGGCCCGGATGCCAGGGTCTCCCTGGGCGGCGCCACCGCCGCGCTGACTCCCGGCACTGGCCAGGCCGACATCCGGGCGATCACCGATCCGGAGGGAAACGCCCTCCTCGACGAGGGGCGCCTGTGGTTCACGATGACGGTGCGGGGGCGCGGTCTGGCGAACCCCATGCAGTCGGTTTTCTCGCTGGATCCCTCCGTGTTCGATCTTCAATTCGAGGGCGTCATCGCCTTCGATCTGGGCGACGGGCTGCTTCGCAACGAACATGCCTCGCACCTTTTCCATGATCCCGAGAGCGGCGAGTGGCGCGGTTGGACGACGGGATTCAGCGCCTACGGCGGGGAAGGCGGAGAAGGGGCAAAGACCATCCTGGCGGTGACCTCGTCGCGCGATCCGCGCCGCGGCTTTTCCGTCATGGCCGCCAAGCCGGTCGGTATCGATGGTGCCCACGAGGATCCGCATGGTATCTACGATGCGGAAGCCGGGAAGTGGAGAATGCTTCTCTGCGAGAAGCACGAGAAATTTCGCGCGGGAATGTGGGAAAGCGATCACTGGGACCGCGGATATCGGCGGATCGCCGACCCGGTTCCCATGGACAGCACGGGTACCATGATCCAGGATTTCGCGGGTACCCGCTATGCTCTCTATGGCAGTGCCGACCGGAAAATCTACGTGGCCACCTATCCCGACCTTCTGCCCTCCGGTGAACTCGACCTCTACCTGCCTCCCTGGGATGATGACAACACCACCCGGGTCTGGCCGAACGTGATTCCGCTCCCGCCGGGCTATCCCGCTCCGTTCATCGCCCTGATGATGGACCGGGTCAACTTCCCGGGAATGCCGAAGCCCAATTGGTCCTATGGCGCCCTCTACCTCTACCACGGATTTCTCCCGCAGGGTGAGTAGACGGATCCCGGGACAAAAAACCGCCGGCTCTTCACCGGCGGGTTTCGAAGGGTGGTTTTCGTTGGAAACGCGGGAAAAGTTACTCGGCTACCGATTCCGTGGCGGGCTCGGCTGACCTCGCCTTCACGGCAGCCTGGGTGAGGAACCAGAGGGTGGTGGCGGCATCCGGATCGCCGTATTCGGCGGAGGGAATGAACGGCTGGTCTTTCTGGAACGCCACCAAGGCCTCGCGCAGGGTTTCGTCCTTCACCTTCTCGCTATCAGGCGGGGCGTCGAGATGGCCGGTCGAGATCAGCACCCGGGTCAGTCCGGCATGGTTGCGGGGATCCCAGCTCTTTTCGACCCTGGGCAAGGGATAGATTTTCGTCTGGTGATGCTGGTGCTTCACGGTGTCGAGAAATCCGCTGTAGACTTCTTCCCTGCCGACGAAGAGATCGAAGTGATCGCCCTCGATCCGCCCCCCGGTGTCCGCGATCCAGAAGTATCCGGTCATTTTCTTTCCGTCTCCAAATTCGCGGTCCACGGCCTCCGGCACATGCACCAGCGAACCGTAGGGATAGGTGCTCTGGTCGGCGGCGACGTGCACCAGGGGAACCAGCGCGTTCACCTTGTTGCCCATCCCCATGCTGCCTTCCGGCAATTCGCGCCAGACGCCTTCGTCCACACGATAGCCGAATCGTGTCTTCCCTTCCTTGTCGATCCCCACCGCCACCGCTTCCATCTCGGCCCGGCGAAAGGATTTGCCGGTAACCGTGTAGCGGATCTTCTTTTCCGCCAGGTCGGTGAAGGTGAGCGTCCGACCCTTTTCCGGGTCGTCCCGGGTGACGGGGGCGATGTAGTAGGCGGTCCAGAGAATGTCCGTCTCGACGGGAGAATCGACCCCTGCGATTTCCGGGAAAGTCAGCCTTTTCTCGGAACCGGCGGCTTCGTCTCCTGTCGCCTCCGCGTCGTCCTCCATCTTAGGAGGCGGGGCCGATTCGGTCGCTGCTTCTTCGGCGGCGTCGGAGGGAGGCGAGGTCGCCGGCCTCGTCCCTGGGATCGTGGCGCCCTGGTTTGCGGGGTCGGCTGCCTCCCGGCTCGACTCCGGAGCCGTTGTCACGGGAGGCGCCGGCCCGGGTTCGGGCGAAGGCTCCTCCGCGGCGACTTCCGGAGGAGGTTCCGCGGGATCGGAACAGGAAATCAGCGAAAACCCGGCAAGACCGGAGAGAAAGAGGAACGCGGACAGGCCTCTCTCAGTCACCTTGGGTTCGACGATAGCTTCCCGGAAGTTTGGAATCGATCAACGCGCGGTCGATCCGGTGACGGTGACCGCGTGATCGCCGCAGGACCGATTCAATCGAACACCACCTCGATGTATACGTTGCCGGACTGCTGGTAGTAGCGTCCGCCGACGTAGTAGTAGGGAGCGCCATACATGTAGACGGGACGGGCGCCGACGGGGAGCGCGTTGAGCCGACGCGTCGTGCGACGGGCGGTGCGACGTGACGTGCGGCGCGAAACGCGACGGACTTCGCCGCGCGTCGCCAGGGGATAGGCTTCGGCGGATCGGGTCGGTAGAAGGGTGAGCGTTCCGATGGCGACGGGAAGGCTCATCAGGGCCGCGAGAAAAGTCAGTGCGACACGGCGGGACGAAAGGAAAGGCGTGTTCATGATGGGAATCAGTTCAAAAGGTTCGTGAGGAAGCGAATCAGGTGGCTTGGCTCGGATTACTTCTCGAGCTGGGCTTCGATCTGCTCGACGGTGAGCATCTCGGCTTCGGTGGTTCCGTCGGGAGCCTTGAAGGCGAAATCTTCGGCCGACAGGTCGGCGGAGAGATTCCACTTCATGTCGTCGACCGTCAGGCTCGGTTTCCCTTCCATATCGAGGAAGACGATGTGGAGCTTCTTCGGCAGGTGATCGTCTTCGCCGATCCAGGCTTCCCAGGCGATGACTTCGTTCGAGAGCTTCAGGTGCAGGGTGCCGTCCTTCTTGCCGAGGACCTCACCGTCGTAGCCCCCGTTTTCGAGGACGGCTTTGCCAAGTTGGGAATGAAAGAGATCGGCCACCGGCGGCGAGAAACCGAACTTCTCCTCGATGGCGAAGACCATGTCATCGATGGACCCCTCCAGGTCCTTGCTGGCGTGGACGCCGAGGTTCGAGTCGAAAAGCGTCACCTTCTCGCCGTCGAAGTAGAATTCGCGGGCTTCCCCTTCGCCGGGGGAGGCGGAGGCCTTGAAATGCGCGGGGCGCAGCGCCGAAACGGTGATCCTGGCATTCTCGAACTGCCCGCGCGCTTCGGCGAGTTCGGGGCTCATGGTGCGTTTGGCGGTCAGCTGGATCTTTTCGGCGGCGCTGAGCTTTGCCGAGGTGGACTGGACCGCGTTCTTGACCTCCTCGGGCATGTCGGCCCGGAGAGGTGAAGTCAGCAGGATGGCCCCAAGGAAGCAGGCGCCGATCGCGGCAGGGAAATGGCGGGGCGAGTGGTGGATTTTCATGATCTATCGGTGGAACGGGAGTGGGAGGTTTCAGGCGTGGTGATGAGCCAGGTCGCCGCTTCGCCCAGGGGGATGCCGAAGCGATACGACTCTTTATGACATCGGCAGGCCGCCAAGACCATTGAACCTTGGTATAATGAATGAAGCGGAACGAGTCCGCCCGACTTCCCTTCGGGGTTCTCGGCCGATTCGACAGGGTTGGGTCGCGCGCGTAACCCTGTTGCCTCCCTGTTCTTGTCGCGGGAACAACCGAACCAATCCGGCGCGAACGCCCCGGTTCGGGCCGCCCTGTGCGACTTCGATGGCCTGGAGCGGTCGAAGAATGGTGAAGGAGAGGGCGCTCGAGAAGAGAGCGTGGTTCAGGGATTCAGGGGCGCCAGCGGCGATTGGCTCCGGCGCGAGGATCGAGCGGATCGCTGCGAGCGAAATTGCCGGAAACGAGCCGCGAGATCGTCGCCATTCCAGGATGCCGGGTTCGGATCGGCGCGGTAGAGAACATTCTCCAGTTGGGCGATCTCGCTGCCCAATTCTACGGGGATGGAATTGGAATCCGGTCGCGCGTTGCACCAATCGAACCAGGCAGCCAGGGCGGCGCGGGGATCGTTTTCCCGGCACGCCCGGAGGAGATGACGCGAGGCCTCGCGTTCCGGCGAATGCAACCGTCCCTCCAGACGCTTGATCACCGCCGCGAGGTGCCGTCGCTGCGTGATGGTCAGGGCGACGATCGATGCCAGCAAGGCGGTAGCGATCAGGGAGAAGTGGCGCCGTCTCTCCGCCGAAACGGGCGAGGGAGCGGCCTTGGCGCGGATGGTGACGGCGGGCAGGGTCTTCGATTCCAGGGATTTCGCGGCGGGGTTCCACCACGAATAGCGGATCTCGGGAAAAGTGTGGGTTCCCGGTTTCTCGACGAGATAGGTAATGGTCTCGATGCGTTCGCCACGGAAGTCTCCGCGTTCCGTCTCGTCCCGGACCTCGGCCTGGCCGGGATAGGCGCGGATTCCCTCGGGGGCATGGTCGGGAACGGGAGCCAACGCCATGCCGGTCATGTTCTCGGCGCGTTGGGTGATCGTGCGCCGGAAAACCGCCCCCGTTTCGACGGTTTCGGTTCCCGGGACCGGATCCCATTCTTCCTCGACCTGGAGGGATTCCGCCGTGATGAGAAAACCGGACCTCTCGGTCCCGGGAGGTCGCTCGATGGTGACCTGGAATCCGGGCACCAGGGCCTCAACGTCGGTGACGGGACCGGTGAACCCCTCCCGGGTGCCGAAGCGAACCGGAAACTCGGGAATCTCGACCGGTCCCTCCTCCTGGGAAAACAGCGCGAAGAAATGGCTCTGGATGAACCAGCTCTCACCCTCGAGTTGCTCGGAAGACACCGTCGCGTTTCCCGTCTTCATGATCACGGTTCCGGGAACCTCCGGAAGGGTGAAGCTGGTCGCTCCGCCGAAGGAACCACGCGAGCGCAATTCAACGCGGAACAACAGCCGCTGACCCGTCCAGGCCTTCGGATCGTCGGGAAGTTTGACGACCACGGGCGCGACTTCCGCCGGGGCGAGCAGCGGGACCAGGAAAAGCGCCAGGGCGGCGAGACCGGGAGAAGTTCTCATGGCTCGCCTCCCTCGTTGCCCACCTGGAACTGGTAGCGGAATTTCGCCTTCAGGAAATCCGCCGGCCGAGTCTGCACCTGCCGAAGCCAGAGGGCCTGGACCTCCTCCTGGCTCACCGCCTGTTCGGCCGTGACCTCGGTGTCCTGGCTGCCCTGGTTTTCCTTGTCCGCATCGAACACGATCTCGTCGGCACCGAGTTTCTGATCGCCCATGTCGCCGCCTTCGGCCTTCAGCATTTCGGCGCGCTTCGCGGCGAGGTCCCGGTTTTCCCGGGCGGCCTGCCAGTCGGGCAGGATCTCCAGCGCACGGTCGTAGGCGGCCGCGGCCTCTTCGTATTTTCCCAGGAAGACGAGGGCGTTGCCTTGGTTGAAAAAGGCTTCCGGGGTCGGGCGCCGGGCGAAGGCGTTGGCCGCCTTTTCGAATTCTCCGGCGCGATACCAGGACACGCCCTGCCACAGGGGATCGTGGAATGCCTCCGCGGCCTCGGTGAATTCGCCGCGCTCGAAAAGGCGCCGCCCCTGCTGGTCCGGGGTGAACCAGAGTCCCGACCAGGTCAGGGCGACGGCGGTGGCGATGAGCAGTGACCCTTTCATGATGCTGCCGTCGCCGCCTCCTCGTTTCGGGCACCAGCCGGGGTTTCCCGGCGAAACGCCAGGGCCGCCAGGGCGGCGAGAACCGGAACCAGGTACCAGCCGGCCTCGCGCCAGCGAACCCGGGTCCCGGTCGCTTCTCGGTCAGCCGACCGGGAAACCGGCGGATGCGCGGCCGCCCGGACGATCGCCTCGATGTCGGTGTCATCCACCGTGAGCGACTCGACCTTTCCGCGGATTTCCCGGGCCGTTTCCCGGATGGTTTGGTCCTCCGAAGATCCCGGCGCGTTCATGCCGAGGAAAAGGACGGGCTGTCTCCCGGCTTGGCGGAGGTTTTCCACGACGGTTTCGCGATCTCCATCGACCGCGTCGGCAACGACCAGCAGTGATCCGCCCGCCTCTTGGTCGGCGAGGATTTCTCCCGCCAGGGAGACGGCCAGATCGAGTCGGTCGCCGGGCTTCGGCATGATCTCCGGCCCGATTTCGGCCGCCATCCGTGCCACGACCGCGGTGTCCCGGGTGGGAGGCAGCACGAGGTGCGCCGAGCCGGCGTAGGCGATCAGTCCCAATGGTTGGCCTTTCCGGGCCTCGGCGAGATCGGCGATCTTGAGCTTGGCTCGCTCCAGCCGGGAGGGCGCGGGATCGGGTTGCCCCATGCTGGCGTCGGCCTTGAGGAGAATCACCAGGGCGGAGGCATCCTCGGCGAACGGGTTCGGTTCCGGTCGCCACGCGGGTCCGGCGATCGCGATGACTGCCAGCAGCCAACCGGCCAGCAACCCTTGGGCCGAACGGTCGGCGCGGGAGTCGTGCCGGGTGACGAGGGCGTCGAGCAATGCGGGATCCATCTGGTCGCGCCAGCCGCGCAGGGGATCCTGGCTTCGCCGCCAGAGCCACCAGAGCCCCACAGCCGGGAGGGCCAGCAACAGCCACTCCGGCCGCAGGAAATGAAACTGGGCGAGCGACTCCATCAGGCGGATATCTCCAGTTTTCCGGTCAGGGGGTGGACCCGAACCCGGCCGGAACCGGTCGTCGGGGATTCGACGCCGAGAGAGGCGCGCCAGGTGGCGATGGCTTTTTCTCCCAACGAGATCGCCAATGCCGCCAGCAACAGCCAGGGGAAAAGATCGCGCCGGGGACGATGGCTCACGATATCGATCTTGCGGGTCTCGATGCGATCGAGTTCGTCATAGATGCCGGCCAACCCTTCGCGGTCGGCGGCGAAAAAGTAGGAACCGCCCGCGGCTTCCGCGGTGGCTTTCAGGGTGGCCTCGTCGAGCTTGTCTTCGCCGACGGTGGCGGGATCGCCGATGGCCACGGCATGGATGCGGATTTCTCGTTGGGCGGCGACCCGGGCGGCCTCCACCGGCGGGAGCTGGCTGGCGGTGTCGTTGCCGTCGGTCAGGGCGATGATGGTCTTCGCCGGCGCGTCGCTGTCGTCGAAGAGACCGATCCCCAGCCCGATGGCGTCGCCGAACGCGGTGCGCGGCCCGGCCATGCCGATGACGGTTTCGTCGAGCAAGCGCCGCGACAGTCCCAGGTCGGTGGAAAACGGCGCCTGGAGGAAGGCGGCATCGCCGAACACGACCAGCCCCACGCGGTCGCCCTCGCGACGCTCGAGGAAGTCGCCGAGCACTTCTTTCACCGCGGTGAGCCGGTCCACGGTTTCCCCGGCCGCGTTGGTGAAATCCTCCTGTGTCATCGACCCGGAAAGATCGACGAGGAGCAGCAGGTCGCGGGTCGGCTGGTTCTTCGTGATCGGTGATTCCAGCCACTGGGGACGGGCCAGCGCGCCGAGCAGGATCAACCACAGCAGCACCGGAACCACCAGGCGACGCGCCGGCTTGGACGAAACCGTGTCCGAAGTCTTCCCGGTGACGATTCGCCGGAGCCGCCTGCCGAAGGGAACCCGCACCGCGGCTTGGGAGACCCGGCGCGGAGGCAGCAGGATCCGCAGCAGCCACGGAAGCGGGAGCAGGATCAGCAACCAGGGATGGGCGAGGGTGAGCATCAGGCGGTGGTTGGATTTTCCCCGGTCGATCGAGCGGGACGATGGAATCGAATCCAGCTGGCGGCCCAGGTGCGCAGGGCGGTGAGATCCGAAGCGGGGGTCTGCCGGTAGATGCCGGCGGTCAGTTGCTCGCGCACGGTGGCGGTTGGCCGGGTGGGACCGTGTTCGGCCAGCCATTGCAACCACGCGTCGCCGCTGAGCGTTGCGATTTCCCCGCGGGAAGTCTCGTTCAAGGCGACCCGCCGGAGCAGCGCGGCGATGGTGGCGCTGTCCTCGGCCCGCTCCAGTTCCCCGAGAGCTTGCCGCCGATAGGCGTTGGCTTTCCAGCGTCGCCAGCCGCGAAAGGCCAGCACGATGCCGAGGACCAGGACCAGGGCTGCCAATCCATACCAACCCGGCGCGGGCGGCCACCAGGGCACGGGATCGGGAATCACGATGTCGTGGAGGCGATCGAGACTGGCGGCGGCGTCTTGTTCCGGCATGGCTGGGAAGGTCAGGCGGGATGCGTTTCGCCGAAAAGCCCGCGAATCTGGGTGGCAACCGGCTGGTCGGTGGAAATGGGCAACAGGGGAACCTTGAGGGCGCGAAAGATCTCCCGCCACTCGTCGAGCAGGTCGGAAAACTCCCGTTGGAAGGAGCGGGCAAAATCCCGGCCGGGAGGGATCTCCCAGTACTCGCCCCGGTCCGTCGCCCGCATGCCGGGACGACCGTGCAGGGAAGCGCCCAACGGATCGTAGACCAGGACCGCGAGGACATCGTTGTGCACCGCCAGTCGGGTGGCGAGCCGGCGGGTTTCCTCGTCGGCTCCGTCGAAATCGCTGACGAGTACGACGAGGTGATCGTGTTTGGCCACCTGCAGCGTCGCCCCCAGGGCGTCGTTGAGGGAGACCTCGCCCGTCGGCGGTTCCGGGGAGGCGAGCTGGTGATTTTTCCGGATCACCTCGTGCAACAGCCCGAGGGCTCGGGCCTGGCTGCGGTGGGGGCGCACCTCCGCGATGTCGGACTCGTTGAAGACGATGCCTCCGACGCGATCGCCGACATCGAGTGTCCGCCACGCGGCCAGGGCGGCGATCTCGGCGGCGGCGACGGATTTCATGGCGCGGCGGCTACCGAAGAACATGGGATTGCGCTGATCGACCACGACCAGCACCGGTCGTTCCCGTTCCTCGTTGTAGACGCGGACGTGGGGCGCGCCCCGGCGCGCGGTGGCCCGCCAATCGATCGAGCGCACGTCGTCGCCCGGTTGATAGTGGCGCAGTTCCTCGAAAGAGAGTCCGCGCCCCCGCAACCGCGAGGCGTGGCGCCCGGCGAGCAGGGAGTGCACCGGCTGGCGCGGCAGGAAGCTGAAGCCGCGCGCCTCCGCCTTGAGCTGGAGGAGTTCGTCCAGTTCGATGGTGACGCGGGCTTTCATGCAGCCGAAAAGAGAGCGTTGAAATCAGACCGGCGAAACCTGCGCGAGCAGCTTGTCGATCACTTCGGTTCGGGTTCTGCCGGCGGCTTCCGCCTCGTAGGAGAGGTGGATGCGGTGGGCAAGGCAGGCCGGTGCCACGGCGCGGATGTTTTCCGGCGAAACGAAATCCTGCCCCTGCAGCCAGGCGTGGGCACGGGCGGCGGCATCGAGCGCGATCGAACCGCGCGGACTGGCGCCGAGGCGAATCCATTTCTCCAGGTCGCCGCCGTAGCGTTTCGGTTCCCGGGTGCCGATGATGAGGTCGACGATGTACTGCTCCGCCGCTTCGGCGACGTGGATGGCGTTGACCTCCTCGCGCGCCGCGAAGATGATCTCCTGAGGGATCGGTGCGGGCGCTTCAGCCGCGTTGCCGGATCGCTCGCCGCGCACCAGACGCAGGATCGCGGCCTCGTTTTCCGCCGGAGGATAGGGCACATGGACGTAGAGGAGAAAGCGGTCCA
>JAUIGT010000212.1 GCA_030432615.1 Verrucomicrobiia bacterium | reverse complement strand
AAGTGTCGCGCCTCCGAGCCGGCTTTCAAGCGAGAAGTCCGGGCGAAAAGCCCCCCTCCCTCCCGAGGCGATTCCGCGCATTCGGAAGACTTTTCGCGGGCCCGGTCCCGGAAACATCGCTTGGCGCTCGCGCCGGTGCGGACGTGGCGGGGGCATGGTCGAGCGTCGAGGAAGGGCTCCCTTTTCTTGCCGGCGGGAGATCCCTCGGCTCGCAAGCCCCCTCGGGATGACAGGAAAGTGAGTCCTCGCGATTCGAAAGGCGGCCCGTTCTCCACGATCTGCGGGAGGACGTCTCGAGCAAGAAACCCTGAAGTTTTTTCGCTGGGAATCGCAAGTCAGTCCGTTACCATCACGGCCAGATGCCCCCGGCCTCCACGCTCGAACAACCACCCGCCGATCCGCTCGACGCCTGCACGCCGCTACCGGATCGGCTCGGTCCGGTGTTCGCCAAGGAACTGCGACAGGGACTGCGAGCCCAGCGCTTCGTTTCCCCCTTCGTGGCTATCCAGATCTTCGCCATCGTCGCGGTGGGCGTGGAGCTGGGACTCACCGCGGCCTTCAACGGATCGGACGACACTTTCGGCAATCTGGTCATGGTGGTCGTCATTCTCGGGGTCGGCGTGGTCATGCCCCTGACCAACATCGCCGCCTTGCGACCGGAGCTGAGCGACGGACGCAACGTGGAACTGCTGCTGATGTCGAACCTGAACCGCTGGCAGATCGTTCGCGGCAAGTGGCTCGTCGGCTTCACCCTCAGCGTGCTCGTCCTCGTCTCCATGATCCCCTACCTGCTGACCCGCTATTTCGTGGGCGGGGTGGATCTGGTCGATACCCTGCTCATCGTGGTCGGCCTGCTCTTCGGCAATGCCGCCCTGACCGCCATCGCCATCGGCGCGTCCGGGTTCGGCAACCTGCTCGGCCGCTTCCTGCTGGTGGGCATCGGGGTGTTTTCCTGCTTCGGCACGGCCACGGCGACCTGCTGGAGATTCCTGGACATGATGTCCGACGCCACCGGCACGGACGCGATTTTTCCCGGGATTCTCTCGATTCTCTCCGCCGCCCTGGTCGCCGCGCTCTACGTGACCTACGGGCTCCAGCTGGCCAGGTCGCGCCTGCGCCTGTTCGAAAATCCCCTCGATCCGCCGGCCAGCGGTCTGATCATCGCGCTCGTCATCTTCACTCCCATCGTGGTCGCGGTGGCCACGGGCGTCACCCAGGGCTACGCCGCCTGGGTCGCGGTCGGCGGGCTGCTGGTGCTGGCCCTGATGATCGATCGCAGCCCGGGGAAAGACGTCACCGCGGTGCGCTACCTGCAACCGTGACGCCGTCGCGGGCGGAAATTCTCGGGGTGAAAATCCGGTCCGTATCGCTAGGGTGGAGGGATCGCCGATGAACGCTTCCGATTCTCCCAATCCCCCTCCCCCGCCACCTCCGGAAACCTCCGTCCTCTTCGCCGCCGTGAAAGCGGTCTTCAGCGACGAGGGCTGGGAATTCCGCGAGATTCCCGGCCGGGCCGTCATCCAGGCCAGCTTCGAGGCGCATCACACCCGAGTGGATCTCCATGTCCAGGCATTCCCGGAACTGAACGCGGTCTCGGTGGTCTCCGAATCGCCGCTGACCACCACCGACGCCGCCCAGCGCGAGCGCCTCGCGGAGCTGGTCCTGCGCACCAACCAGGGTCTGACGGTAGGAAATTTCGAGATGGACTGGGACACCGGCCGCGTCATGTTCCGGGCCGCGAACCTTTTCTCCTCGGAACAGCCCGATCCCGAGATCGTCCGGGGTCTCGTCCACACCACCATCCTGGAGATGGACCGCATCTCCCCGCTCACGGTCCTGATTCTCCAGGCCAGCGGACCCGAGCTTGCCGGGCTGGATCTCCCGGCTCTGATGAACCGGCTCGACCTCCTGCCCGGTCCCGAGGATCCCGCCAGCGGTTCCTGATTTCCCCCGGAATCGTCGGGGAACCGAACGCCCCCCCTTTCTCGCCACTCCATGAAACCGTCCCCACCGTCGTCGCCGGAACCATCCGAGCCGGTCGGACCGATCTATGTGCTCAAGGACGGCGCGCGGCTGGGACCCTACGAGATCGATGACCTGCTGGAGCTGATCGACGAGGAAACCCTGAGCTACGACGACGTCTGCCTGCGCGAGGGCGAGATCGACTGCGAACGGCTCCGCGACGTGCTCGACTGGGAGGGCGACCCCGATGTCGAACTCGGGAACGGACCGAAAGATTCCCGTGACTCTGTGCCGGAACAGCCCGTCGACGAAGGAGACGAGGACGAGGATTTCGAACCCGAGGAGGAAGACGAGGAAGATGACGACTGGACGGAGGATGATTTCGAGGAACCCGAAGAGGAGGAAGCTGCCCTGGAACCGGTGGCACCGGTGCGGCGCCATCCCCGCCCCGCCGGACCGCCACGCAATCCGAACCTGATACTCTACGCCGGTCATCCTTCGGTCCTCAGTTTCCCCAAGGCCCTGGCCTTCATCGTTCTCGCGATCGCCGGCGCCGTCTACGGTCATCGCTTCAGCCAATGGTGGCTCTTCGCCGGCCTGGTCGTTGCCCTGTTCGGCGTCTCCTGGATCCTGCTGCAGCGATCGATGCGGCTCTACCTGATCACCCCTCGCCGGGTGGAACTGGTACGCGGGCTCATCGCCAAGAGTTCCAACGAGGTACGGATCGAGGACATCCGCACCATCAATGTGCACACGCCGGGCCTGCGCGGACTCTTCGGGGTGGGCACCGTGGAATTCGCTTCCTCGGGCGGCAGCGCCGTCGAGGTCGCCTTTGCCGACGTCTACGCCGCCCACCGCATCAAGGGACTGGTCCGTCGCATCCAGGATGCCCGCGACGCGGAGGACGAGTAGGCTGGCGCCTACCGGTAGCGGCGCGCCACCCGGCCGGTGATGCCGGTGAGAATTTCCCAGGGGATGGTGCCGGCCTTTTCGGCGAGTTCGGTGGCATTGATCTCCTCCTCCCCCTGTCGGCCCATGAGCACGGCTTCATCGCCCGGCTTCGGAGGTGTCTCCATGCCGGAGACATCGACCACGACCTGGTCCATGGTGACGCGTCCCAGCAGGGGGCAGCGTTGCCCGCCGATCAGCACCTCCGCACCCCGGCCGGAAACCGAACGCGGGTAACCATCGGCGTAGCCCGCCGCCAGCGTGGCGGCGCGCATCGGAGCCCGCGCGATGAAAGTGCGACCGTAGCTGACCGAGTCCTCCCCGGCCAGATCGCGCACCAGGGTCACGCGCGTCTTCCACGCCATCACCGGGTGCAGGGCCGGCTGGTGACGGGCGATCGGAGAAACCCCGAAAATCGCGAGCCCCGGGCGCGCCTCGTTGGCGAACTCCATCTCACGGCCGAACCCGAGCACGCCCGCGCTGTTGGCCAGGTGCACACGGACTTCCGGCCCGAGCTTGAGCGTCGGCAGCATGTCCCGGAAACGGGAGATCTGCGCTCTCGTGAATTCCGCGTCCTCGTCGGCGGAGGGGAAATGCGAGGCCACCCCGGCCAGTCGCACCGCGCCGCGCGTCTCCGCGTCCGTGCGACGGATCTCCGCGACCAACGCCTCGAACGCATCGGGCCGGGCTCCCATCCGTCCCATGCCGGTATCGACGACCGCGTGCAGGCGCGCCATTGTTCCCGTGGCCCGGGCGGCGAGGGCGAACCCGGCCACCTCCTCCGGGTTGGAAACCGACACCGCGAACCCGCCATCGATGGCCAGGATACGCTCGTCCGGAAGCACGGGACTGAGAATGAGAATGCGGCCGGCATTGACGTCGCCGATGGCATCGACCAGGGCCTTCGCCTCGGCCATGTTGGCGACGCCGAACCCTTCCACGCAATCGGCGAGAGCCCGGGCCACCGCCTCCACCCCGTGACCGTAGCCGTCGGCTTTCACGATCGCCATCAGGCCGCAATGCGCGGGCAGGGCGGTGCGACAGACGGCGGCATTGTGCCGCAACGCCTCCAGGTCGATCTCTGCCCAGCAACGCGGTTGCATGATAGCCGCCAAGGTAAACGATCCCTCGGCTTTTGAAACAAACGTCTTCCTTGATTCGACAGGCCCGGTGCGATAGGCCTGAGTCGGTAATTTTCTCTTCCCGTTCCCGTGAAACCCTCCCCGCCCTTCCTCCTCCTCGCCACCGCGCTCTGCTTCCTCGCCTTTGTCCCACCGACCGATGCCGGCCCGAAAGGCGGACGCCCCTCGATGCATCGGACGCTCCGGGGACCGCAGAGTTTTTTCATCACCAATCGCTACCGACCGCGGATCCGCTTCGAGACCGGAAAGACGAAAGGTCATCGGCTTCCCCTCGTGGCCGAGTTTTCCACCCAGGCGGGGCACATCGATCGCATCGAGGTGCGCCTCGACGGCGAGGTCATCGACACCGTCCGCCCGGAAAAGCAGCGCAACGCCGGTCGATTGGAAACCGCGATCGATCTCCGGAAAATTCCGCCCGGCGATCACAAGCTGAAGCTCTGGGTCTGGCAGGGGCGCGTGGGCTACCAGCGGCTCCACGGCGAATCGAAGACCTTCAAGTTCTCCCGTTGACTTCGCCGGCCACCATCTTTCCTGCTTCCCCCCTCTTCCTCCACCTCCAAACGAACATGGAAATCCGAACCGACGATTACGAAAAACTGGGCGCCTTCTACCTCGGCCGCGAATATGACCTCGGCGAGAAATCGCTGGAGGACCAGTTGGTGCTCTACGATTCCAAGGGCCTCGTCACCCACGGCGTGGTGCTCGGGATGACCGGCTCCGGGAAAACCGGCCTCTGCATCGCCCTGCTGGAGGAAGCCGCGATGGACAACATCCCGGCCATCGTCATCGATCCCAAGGGCGACATCGCCAACCTGCTGCTCGCCTTTCCCGATCTCGCGCCCGAGGATTTCCGCCCCTGGATCAACGAGGACGACGCCCACAAGAAAGGCATCACTCCCGACGAGTTCGCCGCCAAGCAGGCCGACCTCTGGCGCAAGGGACTCGGCGAGTGGGGACAATCCGCCGAGCGCATCCGCAGCTTCCGCGACAAGGTGGACATGGCGGTTTACACGCCGGGTTCGAATGCCGGCCTGCCGGTCTCGATCCTCGCCTCGCTCGACGTGCCCGACTTCGAGATTCTCGACGATGCCGAGCTGCTCGCCGAGCGGATCGAGTCCACCGTTTCCAGCCTGCTCTCGCTGATCGGCATCGAGGCCGATCCCATCCAGAGCCCCGAGCACATCGTCCTGTCCAACATCTTCAGCCACGCCTGGCGCGGCGGTCACGGCGTGACCCTGGAAACGCTCATCCGTCACATCCAGGTGCCGCCTTTCGACAAGATCGGCGTCATGGACCTGGAAAAAGTCATGCCGGAAAAGGATCGGCAGGACCTGGCGATGAAGATGAACAATCTCCTCGCCTCTCCCGGCTTTTCCACCTGGCTGCAGGGCGAGGCGCTCGACATCAAGCGCATGATGCACACGCCGGAGGGCAAGCCGCGCATCTCGATCTTCTCCATCGCCCACCTCAGCGACACCGAGCGGATGTTCTTCGTCTCGCTGCTGCTGAACCAGACCCTCGGCTGGATGCGTTCGCAGTCCGGCACCACCAGCCTGCGCGCCCTGCTCTACATGGACGAGATCTACGGCTACCTGCCGCCGACGGCGAATCCGCCCTCGAAAAAGCCGCTCATGACCATGCTCAAGCAGGCGCGCGCCTTCGGGCTCGGCGTGCTGCTGGCGACGCAGAACCCGGTCGATCTCGACTACAAGGCGCTCTCCAACATCGGCACCTGGTTCCTCGGCCGGCTCCAGACCGAGCGCGACAAGATGCGCGTCCTCGACGGCCTCGAAGGTGCCGCCGCCAGCAACGACTCGGGATTTGATCGGGGAAAAATGGAGCAACTCCTCGCCGGTCTCGGCGCGCGGGTGTTCCTCATGAACAACGTCCACGAGGACGCCCCGACCGTCTTTCACGTCCGCTGGGTCATGAGCTACCTGCGCGGTCCCCTGGCCCGACGCCAGATCAAGGAACTGATGGACCCGCGCCGGGCCGAGCTGGAAGCCGCCGCCGCCAGGGCTGCCGAGGCCGCGCCTTCCGGCGAAGCGCCCAGGCCCGCCGCGCCGAAACCCCCCGCCATGCGCCCGCGACTGCCGCGCGGCGCCGACGAGTTTTTCATTCCCGCCGGCCCCGGCGTTCCGCCCGAGGAGATCAACTACGTGCCCGCCGCGATCCGCATCGGCGACGTCCGCTACGACGACGCCAAGAAAGGGATCGACGCCACCCGCACCGTGGTCGTGATCAATGAGATCGACGCCGAGAGCGGCGAGATCAACTGGCGCCAGGATCGCGAGCTGCCCGGCGAACTCCAGGTCAGCCAGCTTTCCGCCGAACCATTGAAAGGCGCGAGCTTCGCCGAGCTGCCCAACGCGCTCATCGAATCCAAGGTCTGGTCGCAGATCGAGGATGACTGGATCGACTGGCTCTACGGCAACGACAGCGTCACCATCTTCCACAGTCCGCTGACGGACGAGTATTCCAAGCTCGGCGAAACCGAGGGCGACTTCCGCGGCCGGCTCGCCCACGCCGCCCACGAAGCTCGCGACGAGAAGGTCGAAGAGCTGCGGGAGAAATACGAAAAGAAGATCAAGACCATCGAGGATCGCATCGGCCGCGCCATGGACGAAGTCGCCGAGCAGAAAGCCCAGGCCAGCAGCGCCAAGATGGACACCGCCATGCGCATTGGCAGCACCATCCTCAGCGCCGTGCTCGGCCGGGCCATTTCCCGCCGCAGCAGCAGCGCCATGTCGGGCGCCTCACGAGCCTGGAAGGAAAGCCGAGACGTCGCCCGCGCCGAGGAAAAAGTCGCCGACCTCCAGAAGGACCTCGCCGAGATCGAACGCGAGTGCGAAGCCGAGGTCGAGGAGTTGAAGGAAGCGATGGACCCGATGAACGAAAAACTAGAGACCATCCGCCTCACCCCCTACAAGAAAAACTGCGACGCCCGCGCCGTCGGCATCGTCTGGATGCCCTACCGCGTCCAGACCCAGCCCACGCTGGGCGCGGCTTGGTGAGGACGTGGCATGGACTTCCAAGTCCGTGCCTGTCCCGCGGGCTTCCAAGCCCGCGAGTGCCACGTCGGGGTCCTTCGAAAATTTATTGGTTTCCCCCACGGCCGCTTCGACCGCATGATACCCGGCGATGCCGAAGAAAGCGCTGGCCTGGCTGTTTCCGCGGGGTGAGACCTACGCGATCTCGCGCGCGCTGTTCCTGCGCGGACTCGGGGTCATCTTTTTCATCGCCATCCTCTCGTGGTGGGTGCAGGTCGACGAACTGGTCGGGAGCAAGGGACTGGTGCCGATGGGCGAGTTTCTCGAGCGCGTGGGAGAGGCGCTCGACGACCAGGAACGCAGCCGATTCGGCAACGTACCGACGATCTTCTGGATCAGTGCCGGGGACGCCTTTATCCACATCATCTGCCTGATCGGGCTGGTGCTTGCAGTGCTGCTGGCGGCCGGCCTGATCCCGGGGCCGGCGCTGGTGGGGCTCTGGTTTCTCTATCTCTCGCTCGTCACGACCGGCGGCCCCTTCATGAGCTTCCAGTGGGACATCCTGCTGTTGGAGGCGGGATTTCTCGCCATCTGGCTGGCGCCGTGGAGGCGATGGCATCTGCCGTTGCGGGGAAAGATCGCCGCGCTGACCTGGGGCGAAACGGCGGTGCTCTGGCTCGCCTGGTTCGTCATTGCCAAGCTGATGTTCCAGTCCGGATGGGTGAAGCTCGCCTGGGCCACGCCCGCGCAACCGGAATGGTGGCCGGACTTCACCGCCATGACCTACCACTATTTCACCCAGCCGATCCCGAACCCGCTTTCCTGGCACATGCACCAGTTGCCGGACTGGTTCCACAAGTTCGAACTCGTGCCCATGTATCTCGTCGAGCTGATGCTGCCGCTCTTCGTCTTTCTCGGCTCGCGATTCCGCCTGGTGGCGGCACTCGGTTTCGCCGGCCTCATGTTCGGCATTCTTCTCACCGGGAACTACACCTACTTCAACTGGCTGACCATCGTGCTGTGCATTCCCCTGGTGGCGGATCGCTACTGGTATTCCCTGAAGAAGCTCCCGGAAAGAATCCGAAGAAACGCGAAGTCAACAGGGTCGGGTCCGCGACCCAACCCTGTTCCTTCGGGCGAAAACTGGATCAGCCTGGCTTGGCGCTCGCCCGCTCTCCTGCTGCTCGCCTTTCTCAATCTCCACACCTGCCTGGCCGACTGGCACCGAGCCAGTCTCGCGGTCCAGGATCCGGTGCTGCCCTGGACGCACCTGTCGAAGGATCTCACCCCGGAATGGACGGACCGACTCCGGGCGAAGTTCTACCCCTTCAATCTCGCCAGCGGCTACGGCCTCTTCCGCACCATGACGACGACGCGGCCCGAGATCGTCTTCGAAGGATCTCCGGACGGCATCGAGTGGCGCGAGTACGACGTGCGCTGGAAGCCGGACGCGCTCGACGAGGCCCCGCCGGTGGTGGCCCCCCACCAACCGCGCGTGGCATGGCAACTCTGGTTCGCGGCTCTCGAGCCCGGGTATCATCCGCGCAGCCGGAACGCCCAGTGGATGTCCAGCCTGGTCCGGGGAATGCTGGACAACGAGTCCATCGCGCTGTCGTTCTTCGAGGAAAACCCCTTTCCCGATTCCCCGCCGAAATATGTCAGGGGCGTGCTCTACCACTACGAGTTCACCACTCCCGAAGAAAGGGACGAAACCGGGAACTGGTGGAAACGCGAACGCCACGGGCTGTGGCTCCCGCCGATCGGGAAGAATTGAGTCGGGGGCTCACACGAAGGCACCAGGACACGAAGTGAAATTTCTTCATGGTGACTTCGTGCCCTGGTGTGAGGCGAAATCTTCACTCCCGATTCTGCGTATCGATCATGAGGGTCACCGGGCCGTCGTTGATCAGCCCGACAGCCATCATGGCGCCGAATTCCCCGGTGCCGACCGGCCTGCCGAGTTCCTTTTCCAGGGCGGCGACGAATCCCTCGTAGAGCGGAATCGCCTGCTCCGGGCGGGCGGCTTTCGCGAAGGAAGGTCGGGTGCCTTTCTTCGTTGAAGCGTGGAGGGTGAACTGGCTGACGACGATGACGTCTCCGCCGGTGTCGAGCAGGGAGCGGTTCATCTTTCCCTCGTCGTCCTCGAAAAGTCGCAGTTGCGAGATCTTGCGCGCCAACCATTCGACATCGGCTTCTCCGTCCGCCGACTCGACCCCGAGCAGGACCAGGAGCCCCGCGCCGATGCGGGATTTCTCGCGACCATCGATGGTGACACTGGCTTCGGAAACGCGCTGGATGAGGGCTCGCATGGGGTCGAAAAAATAGGAAACCGCTGGCGAACCATGGGCTCGACCCGACCAGGGACGCAACGGATTTTCGCAACTGCCGCCTCTGGGCGTCGCCCTATTGAACGATCGCTATCCCTGCGGCTACCATGCCTGCGCCACCGTCACGACCAGGGCGAGACCATCCAGCGCTTCGCCAACTTCCGCGGATACCCCGTCGCCGTCACCGCGGGGGGAAAGCGGCTCGTGCCCGCATTCCTCGACTACGTCTACAGGAACGAGCGCGGTGCCGGCTTCGCGAAGGACATCGGGGAATTCGCCAAGGGCGCGGCCCGGGTGGAGATCCTGCTCACGGGAGAGATATCCGA